>DASTHR010000045.1:0-3233 GCA_035718105.1 Burkholderiales bacterium | reverse complement strand
ACCGCACCTTTACCGTGCCTCTGCCGAGAGTGAAGAGTGCCACGATGACCGCCTTGGGGCGCATGGGGATCAAGGTCGACGGCGCGAGCAAGATCGAAAATGGCGCGCTCATCAAGGCCAGGGCCACGGACCGTGACATCGAGATTGAACTGGAGGCGCTGAGCCCCTCCACCACGCGGATGCGCACGGTGGCGAAGAAGGGGTTGCTATACGACAGCGCGACTTCGACGGAAATCATATTGCAGACCGAGAGAATTCTGGGCAACGCTTGAGACGGATTGAGCCGATGAAAGCCAGGCCATCACAGCCATTGCAGATCATCCTTGCCGGCGCCATCGCGCTGAGCGCGGGGGGCGCCTTCGGTCAGGCGGTGCCCGCTCCGTCCGCGCCGCCTGCCGTCCTCGTCACCAGTGCCTCCGGCGGCGACCTGAAGCACGCCGAGCGCGCCGGCGACCAGTTCGGAGCCTTCGCGGGTTCCCGGGAAAACACCGAGGCCCTGGCCCTTGCCCTGCGTAACGGTTCGGAAGTCACGCTCCTGGGCACCGAAGGGACGGCCACCACTTTCACGCCGGCCACGGGCCATATGGGACATGGCAACGTCACCAAGTCCATGGCCTTGGCCCAGCGCCAGCTTGCGGCGATCGGAATCAGCAACCCGACGCCACAACAGGTGGAGGCCGCGCTGAACGGCGGCCCCGTAACGGTCGGCAGCGGGGCCGATGCGCGCACGGTCGAGATGCAGGGCATCCTGCGGCTGCGCGCCGACGGCATGGGCTGGGGCAAGATCGCGCACACCGTGGGGGTGAAGCCCGGGCAGGGTTTCAGGCCGACGTACGTGCCGCCCGCTGACGGCATCGTTACCCCCTATGGGGACGCGCAGCGGGTCCGCGTCGAGGAACGTGTCGGCGGCCGCGGGCAGGTCGCGGATGGGAGCGGGAACGCGCTCACCACGCGCAGCGAGATTCGTAGCCGCGCCGAGACGCGGGGCGTGACCACGGCCCAGGGAGATCTGCATCGGACCCGAACCGAGGAGCGCGTTCGCACCCGGGAGCGGACGGTGGATGCCGGCGGCAACCAGATTCGGACCCGCAGCGAACTGCGCACCCGCACCGAAGCCCGCGGTGTCGTGACGGCGGCCGGCGGGGCTCCGGTTTCCGGTACCGAGGTCCGCGGTCACAAGGGCGGCGGCACCGAGATCGCGCATCGTCATGGCGGTCGCGCGCTGGGTTCGGGAATCGTGACTGCGGCGGGCGCTCCCGCGGTTGGCGGACAGGCCACGCGCGGCGCAGAAGCCAGGATCCAGCGTGGTGGCGGCGGCGAGGCTGTGCACGGCGGCGGGCGCCATGCAGCTTCCGGCAGCGGCGTCGTAAGCGCCGCGGGCAATACGGTCGCCATGAATGGCGGCGCGCGATCCAGTGGCGGGAACGGCGGCGGAAACGGTCGCGGCGGTGGCGGAAAGCGTTGATTCCCAATTGCTGATGCAATAGGACGACGGGTTATCGGGGAACAAGACACAGGGACGCCCGCTGTACTGGTAATGGGGGCGGGTGCCCGAACTGGTTTTAAGAGCGCGTCATGCGCGGCCTCAAGCTTGCCCGCCAGGTCCTCCCGGCGGGCTTTTTTTTGCAGGGTCCCGTTGCGCGATCCGCCCCGGCGGGTGTGCGGCGGGAGGGCACGGGCACCTGCCCGCCTGCCCGGCTTTTTTTCATCACGACAGGAGCACAAATGAAAATCTGGAAGCGAATTGTTGCCACCTACGCCGTTGTCAGCATGGCTTTGCTGGGCATCCCGGCGCCCGCGGTCGCGGGGCTTGTCGCCACCGACCAGGTGGCCGCCGCAGCGCGTGGCGCGCAGGCCGAGCGTTCCCGCGTCGAGGCGGCTCTCGCGCGCCAGGATGTCCAGGACGGCCTGATCCGCCACGGCGTGAAGCCCCAGGACGTGAAGTCCCGCGTGGACGCTCTCACCGATGAAGAGGCGCGGCTGGTGGCGAACCAGATCGACCAGCTTCCCGCCGGCGGCGACAGCGTGCTCGGCGTGCTGCTGCTCATCTTCCTGGTCCTGTTGTTCACCGATATCATGGGCTGGACCAAGGTGTTTCCCTTCACCAAGTCCATGAGGTAATCCTTCCGTGTCGGCGTGGGGCACGGTGCTGCGCGGCGCGGCGGCGGCGGGGGCGATTGCCCTCGCCGGCTGCGCCACGTTGCCGCTGCCGACGACCTCGGCACCGGCGCTGCCGCCGCGCAGTGTCGAGTTGCGTCAGGTGCCGTTCTTCCCGCAGCAGGAGTACCAGTGCGGCCCGGCCGCGCTGGCCATGGCCTTGAACGCCGCCGGTCGCAAGGCGACACCCGATCAACTCGCTCCCCAGGTGTACCTGCCGGGGCGGGAGGGCAGCCTGCAGGCGGAGATGGCGGCCACCGTCCGCCGCAACGGGATGGTGGCCTATCCGGTCGAAGGCGGCCTGGAGGCGCTCCACGCCGAGGTGGCCGCCGGCACGCCGGTGGTGGTCCTGCAGAACCTGGCGCTGCCCTGGATTCCGAAGTGGCATTACGCGGTGGTGGTGGGATTCGACGGCGCGCGGCGCGAAATTATCCTGCGCTCCGGGCAGGAGCGGCGCCTGGTGATGTCCGTGGACGTATTCGACCGCACCTGGGCGCGCGCGGATCGCTGGGCGCTCGCGGTGCTCCCGCCAGAGCGGCTGCCCGCCACGGCGGAGCCCGGCCGCTACCTCGACGCTGTACTCGCGCTGGAGCGGGCGAAGCAGACCGGGGCCGCGCGCGCCGGCTATGCCAGCGCAACTCGGGCATGGCCCGACCATCTGGTGGCCTGGATGGGGCTGGGCAACGCTGCATACGCGCTGGGGGACCTGGCGCAGGCGGAGAGGGCATTTCGCGAGGCGAGCCGGCGCCATCCGCAGTCTGCAGCGGCGTTCAACAACCTCGCGCATGTGCTGGCGCAGCGCAAGCGCTACCCGGAAGCCCTCAAGGCCGCCCGCACCGCCGTGGCCCTCGGCGGACCCGACGCCGCCACGGCGCGGAACACCCTGGAGAAGATCCTTGCCCAGTCGGCGGGACGTTAAGACCCTCGCCGCCCTCGCCGCGCTGTCCGCCCTGGCCGGATGCGCGGCGCCCGCAACGTCGGACAAGCCCGGCGTGAACCTTTCCGGTTTTCCGCCGGAGTTCCGCGAGGGCTACTCCGACGGATGCAACAGCGCGCGTTCGCTGGTGGCGACGAAG
>DASTHR010000044.1:0-3045 GCA_035718105.1 Burkholderiales bacterium | reverse complement strand
GGTGGTCTCGGGGTTGCCGAACATCACCCCGATCTTCATGCGTATCTGGTTGATGAAGATCACCAGGGTGTTGGAGCGCTTGATGTTCGCGGTGAGCTTGCGCAGCGCCTGGGACATGAGCCGCGCCTGCAGGCCCATCTGGGGCTCGCCCATCTCGCCCTCGATCTCGGCCTTGGGCGTGAGCGCCGCCACCGAGTCGATGACCACGATGTCCACCGCGCCGGAGCGCACCAGCATGTCGGCGATCTCCAGGGCCTGCTCTCCGTTGTCCGGCTGGGAAATGAGCAATTCCTCAACGCTCACGCCCAGCTTGCGGGCGTACTGGGGATCGAGGGCGTGCTCGGCGTCGATGAAGGCGGCGGTACCGCCCAGCTTCTGCATCTGGGCGATCACCGAAAGGGTCAGCGTGGTCTTGCCCGACGATTCCGGTCCGTAGATTTCGACGATGCGGCCCCGGGGCAGGCCGCCGACGCCCAGCGCGATGTCCAGGCCCAGGGAGCCGGTGGACACCACCTGGATGTCCTTCGCCACCTCGCTCTCGCCGAGGCGCATCACGGAACCCTTGCCAAACTGCTTTTCGATCTGGGAAAGCGCCGCCGCGAGCGCCTTGGTCTTGTTGTCGTCCATTTCTGTCGTCCTCTGAATTAAGCGTCGGATTATGGCACAAAACACGCCCCCGCCGATACCCGGAACCGAGCCGGGACTTGCCCGGAAGCGTCGGAATCTACAGGGGTTTTTCGCCCTGTACGAGTTGCAGCAGGCCCCTCAGGGCGGCCTCGACCGTCTGGCGCCGCACCGCCTCCCGGCCGCCCGCGAAGTGGCGCGTGACGGCCGCGGTTTCGAGCCCGACGCCGGCCCAGGCGAGGCACACCGTGCCCACCGGTTTGGCGGGCGTGCCGCCGGTGGGTCCGGCAATGCCCGAAACCGCCACCGCCACCCGCGCCCGGCTTCCTGCCAAGGCGCCCTGCGCCATTTCCCGTACCGCGGCTTCGCTTACCGCGCCGTCGCGCTCCAGGGTCTGCGCCGAAACGCCCAGGAGCTCCCGCTTGGCCTCATTGCTGTAGGCGATGAAGCCCCGGTCGTACCACTCGGAGCTGCCGGAAACGGCGGTCACCGCCTGCCCGATCCAGCCGCCGGTACAGGACTCGGCGCTCGCCAGCACCAGTCCGCGGGCCTTGAGCGTGGTGCCCAGGCGGGCGGCGAGATCGTAAAGGGCCGCATCGTCCATGGCCGCTCAGGACAGCAGCGCCCTGGCGGCGGCGAGTGCCAGCAGGGCATAGAAAGCGGCAAAAATGTCGTCCAGCATCACTCCGGCGCCGTTCTTCATTCGGGCGTCATAATACCCGATGGGCGGCGGCTTGAGGATGTCGAAGGTCCGGAACAGCAGGAAGGCAAACGCCTGCCAGGTGAGGTCATCAGGGGTGAAGAACAGCACCAGCAGAAAGGCTACGATCTCGTCCCACACCATACCCGGATGGTCGGCGACCCGCAGCGTGCGCCCGGTGCGGCCGCAGGCCCAGACCCCCAGCGCGAACAGCAGCCCCAGCACGCCGAGAAACTCGAAAGCCGCGAGGTGCCGGTCGAGCCACCAGAACACGGGGAACGCCGCCAGGGTGCCGAGGGTGCCCGGGGCGTGGGGGAACAGCCCGACGCCCCCCGCGAAAGCGATGCAATGCGCGGGATGGCGCCAGACGAAATGCCACGTCGGGCGGTAGCTGTCGGGGAAGGCGCTCACGGTGCCGCGCCGCCGGCGAAGTGGTCGAATCCGCGGCGCGCCACCGGGACACCCGCGCCGTCTGCGTCCAGCACCTCCAGTCCGAGGCCGGCGCGGATCTCGCCGATGCGGGTCACGGGCACACCCGCCTCCACCGCCGCCAGATCCACGGCCGCGCGGTTGGCGGGGGCCGCTGTGAACAGCAGCTCGTAGTCATCGCCCCCGGCCAGCAGGCACTCCAGCGCGGCGGGCTCCGGCAGGTGCAACCCCAAGGTCTCCGATCGCGGAAGCGCCTCAAGCCTCAGCGTGGCGCCCACCCGGGAGCGCTCCAGCACATGTCCCAGGTCCGCCAGCAGTCCGTCGGACACGTCGATGCAGGCGTGGGCAAGTCCGCGCAGGCGCACGCCCAGTTCCACCCTTGGCTGCGGCCAGTCCAGGGCGCGCAGGCAGGGCCCCGCCTGGTGCGGCGCCAGCACCAGCCGCCCCTGGCGGTGCGCCAGGCCCAGCGCCGCGTCACCGAGGCGGCCGGAGACCCAGATGTCGTCGCCGGGGCGAGCCCCTGCGCGCCGCAGCGCCTGCCCCGTCGGCACCTCGCCCAGAATCTGCACGCACAGATTCAGCGGCCCGCGGGTGGTGTCGCCGCCCACCAGATCCACGCCATGGCGGTCGGCCAGGGCAAAGAAGCCCGCGGCGAAGCCCTCCAGCCAACGCTCGTCCGCCTCCGGCAGCGCCAGTGCGAGGGTGGCCCAGCGTGGGATCGCCCCCATCGCCGCCATGTCGGAGAGGTTCACCGCCAGCACCTTGTGGCCCAGGCTGGCGGGATCGGCATCCGGAAAAAAGTGGCGACCCGCCACCACCATGTCGGTGGCCGCCACCAGGTCCTGGCCCGGCGCCGGGCGCAGCAGCGCCGCGTCGTCCCCCACGCCCAGCACCGCGTGGCGCGCGGGGCGGGTGAAGAAGCGGCGGATGATGTCGAATTCGCCGAGGTCGGGCTTATCTGGGCTCATGCTGCGTTACCGGAGCGCGCCGGCCGGAAGCAGGGCGCGCAGCCCCGGGTAGAAGGCCGGGTGCTCGCGGATAAAGGCCTGCCGCTCCTCCTCGAAGCGGCGCTGGCGCTCGGCCACCCTCGAGGAGACAACGCGGCGGCCGATCTCCGGTGCCCCGGCCACCGGGTGCCCGAACATCGCCCCCAGCAGCAGGTCGCCGGTTTCGGAGTTGAAATGGAAGGGATTCTGCCACCAGTGCATGTTGGCGCCCACCGGTTCCCCGGTCACCGCGTTATAGCCCAGAAACTCCCAGAGCTGGATGGCGTCCGAGCCCGCCGCCTCCTG
>DASTHR010000043.1:0-10916 GCA_035718105.1 Burkholderiales bacterium | reverse complement strand
GCGGGAAGGTTGTCCACGCTGTAGTAGCCGCTGTCCTCCAGCATGTGGAGCGCGATGCTCTTGCCGGAGCCGGAGAGGCCGCTGATCAGGATGAGCTGCATCGGTCGCGGGCTGCAGCGGGCCGGCTTACAGCTCGCCGGGGTCCGGGATGGCGTTGGACGCCATGAGCGATTCGTGGCGCCGGAGGAATTCCTGGGTGCTGTCTATGCCGCGGAGCTGCAGCACATAATTGCGCACGGCGGCCTCGGTGAGCACCGCCAGGTTGCGGCCGGCGGCCACCGGGACGATCACCTTCCGGATCTCCACCCCCAGCACCTCCTGGCTGCTGGCGTTGAGCGGCAGGCGCTCGAAGCGCGTCAGGTCGGGCCCCACGGGCTTCTCCAGGTGCACGATCAGCTTCAGGTTCTTGCGCGGGCGCACCGCGGTCTCGCCGAAGATGGTGCGGATGTTGAGCACCCCCAGGCCCCGCACCTCGAGAAAATCCCTGAGCACCGGCGGGCAGCGGCCCTCCACCGTTTCCGGGCCGACGCGGTAGAGCTCGACGATGTCGTCGGCCACCAGGCCGTTGCCGCGGGAGATGAGCTCCAGCCCGAGCTCGCTCTTCCCGACCCCGCTGTCGCCGGAGATCAGCACGCCCATGCCCAGCACGTCCAGGAACACCCCGTGCATGGTGGTGGAGTTGGCCAGCACCCGCGCCAGATAGGGGCGCAGCATCCACATCAGGTGCAGGCTCGAGAGGCTGGTGCCGAACAGCGGCGTCGCCGTGGCGTCGGCCAGGTTCTTCAGCACCGGCGGCGGCGATTCGCCCCCCGCCACGATCATGCACACCATTCCGCCGGAGGACAGGTTGTGCAGCGCCTCCTGCAGGTGCGCCGCATCCAGGTTGTTCAGGTAATCGGTCTCCGAGTGGGAGAGGACCTGGATCCAGTTGGGGTGGATGAAGTTGAGGTGGCCGATCAGGCCCTTGGTGGACTGCCCGATCAGTTCGCTGTCGAGGACCTTGCTGCCCCCGAGCATGCCGGCCTCCCAGGAGAGGGCCAGCCTTTCACGGTTGTCCTCAAACAGCTGCGCGATGGTTATCTGCGGCATGAGGCTGCCAGTCGGTGATCAGCCGGTGGAGCTCGGCGCCGTCGGCCGCCGCCAGAAGCCGCTCGCGGAACGGGCGGTCGCTGAACATCTGCGCCAGCTCGGAGAGGATCTGCAGGTGCAGGTCGGTGGCGCGCTCGGGGACCAGCAGCACGAAGATGAGGCTAACCGGCTTTCCGTCCGGCGCGTCGAACGGGATCGGCTCCTTCATGCGGATGAAGGCGGCGAGCGCCTCCTTCAGGCCCTTGATTCGGCCGTGCGGGATGGCAACGCCCTGGCCCAGACCGGTGGAGCCGAGCCGTTCGCGGGCGAACAGGCTCTCGAATACCAGGCTGCGGGCGATGTGGTTGTGGTTCTCGAAGGTCAGGCCGACCTGCTCGAACACGCGCTTCTTGCTGCCTGCGTCCAGGTCGGCGATGACGTGCGTCGCGGGCAGCAGCGTGGAAAATAAGCTCATGAGGGTGTCGCTCCGCGTCCGCGCCGGGGAGCCGGCGCGGACCTGGGCTCTACTCGGGCACGGCGGGGCGGGCGCCGTTGCGCCGGCTGTCGCCGCGCTTCTCCTTGTGGCGCAAGATCTGCCGGTCGAGCTTGTCGATCAGGCTGTCGATGGCCGCGTACATGTCGGCGTCGTTGCTCTCCACGAAGATGTCGCGTCCGCGCACGTGGACATTGGCTTCCGCCTTCTGGCGGAGCTTCTCCACCGACAGGGTGACGCTGATATCGATCACCTCGTCGAAGTGTCGAGTGATCCGGCCCAGCTTCTGGGTCACGTAGTCCCGGATGGCGGGAGTAAGTTCCACGTGGTGCCCTGTGACCGTGAGGTTCATGTTTCCTCCTTTTTCAGATTGTCTTGCGAAGGTTGACCGGAAGGATCTGCAGTGATTCGCGGTATTTCGCCACCGTGCGGCGCGCCACCACGATGCCCTGCTGGCCGAGGATATCGGAGAGCTGGCTGTCGGACAGCGGACTCTTGGAGTCCTCGGCGCTCACCAGCTGCTTGATGAGCGCCCGGATCGCGGTGGCGGAGCAGGCGCCCCCGGTTTCGGTGGCGACATGGCTGCCGAAGAAGTACTTGAGTTCGAAGATCCCGCGCGGGGTCGCCATGAACTTCTGGGTGGTGACCCGGGAAACCGTGGATTCGTGCAGCCCCAGGGCCTCGGCGATCTCGCGCAGCACCAGCGGGCGCATGGCCACCTCGCCATGCTCGAAGAAACGGCGCTGCCGGTCCACGATGGCCTGGGAGACGCGCTGTATGGTCTCGAAGCGCTGCTGCACGTTCTTGATGAGCCATTTCGCCTCCTGGAGCTGACCGGCGAGCTGCTGGAAGCTGGCGTCGCGGTTGCGGCTCAGGATCTCGGCGTACATGCGGTTCACGCGCAGCTTGGGGATCGCCTCCGGGTTCAGGCTGGCGATCCAGACGCCCTTCACCTTGCGCACGATGACGTCGGGGACGATGTAGCGGGCCACGTCCCGGGAGTACCTGGCGCCGGGACGCGGATTGAGGCTGGTGATCAGGCGATGCACCTCCCGCAGGCAGGACTCGTCGCAACGCAGCACCTTGCGCAGCTTCTGGAAGTCGCGCGAGGCGAGGGCGTCCAGATAGCCCTCTGCCACCACTGTGGCCTCCCGCGCGTAGGGGGCACCCGGGGGCAGCGCCTTCAACTGCAGCAGCAGGCATTCCCGCAGGTCCCGCGCGCCTACGCCGGGCGGGTCGAAGTGCTGCAGGTGGCGCAGCCCGATCTTGAGTTCCTCGGGCTCGATTGCCAGTTCCGGGGGCAGCAGTTCCGCCAGCTCTTCCAGGCTCTGGGACAGGTAGCCGTCCTCGTCCAGGGCGTCCACCAGCAGGGCCACGATCTGGCGGTCCCGGTCGGGGAGCTGCAGCAGGTTGAGCTGCCAGTTCAGGTGGTCGCGCAGGGTCGGCTCGTCCGCCGGAACCTGGGCCGATTCACCCTCGTCCTCGTCCCTGGGGCCGTGGCCGCCGCCTTCCTCATACCAGGCGTTGTCCTCGCCATCGGACGCGGGAGCGGCGTCCTCGCGCGCTTCTCCGCCCTCGCCGCCCTCGCCGGGCTCGGTCGCCGGCGCGGAGGTCGTGGCCTCGTAGGTCTGGGGCGGGGCGCTACCGGCGTCCTCGAACTCGTCGTCGCGCTCGAGGAGCGGGTTTTCCTGCAGGAAACGCTCCACTTCCTGGTTGAGTTCCAGGGTGGAGAGCTGAAGCAGGCGGATCGACTGCTGCAGCTGGGGCGTCAGCGTCAAATGCTGGGTCAGCTTCAGCTGCAGTGAAGGCTTCATGGTCGCTAGTTTACGCCAGCCGTGGTCGCCACGTCGGAATCGGGCCGGGTCAGTGCGGATAACGCCTGCGCAGTTGCGCGGAGGGAAAGGTCAAAGCCGGAAGTGTTCGCCGAGGTAGACTTTTCTTACGCTCTCATTATAAATGATTTCTTCCGCACTGCCGCACGCAAGGACCGTGCCCTCGTTGATGATGTAGGCGCGGTCGCAGATGCCCAGGGTCTCCCGCACGTTGTGGTCCGTGATCAGCACGCCGATGTCCCGCTCCTTCAGGAACCCTATGATTTTCTGGATATCCAGGACCGCGATGGGGTCAACCCCCGCAAACGGCTCGTCCAGCAGGACGAATCGCGGGCGGGTCGCCAGGGCACGGGCGATCTCCACCCGTCTGCGCTCGCCCCCCGAGAGGCTGATGGCGGGGTTGTTGCGCAGATGGAGGATGTGGAGATCCTGCAGCAGGTCTTCGAGATGGGTTTCCACCTCCTCTTCCTCGTAGCCCTGGAGTTCCAGCACCGCCCGCACGTTGTCGGCCACCGTGAGCCGCCTGAAGATGGAAGCCTCCTGCGGAAGGTAGGACAGGCCCAGGCGGGCCCGCCGGTGTATGGGCATGTGGGAGAGTTCGGTCTGATCCAGGTGGATGCGCCCTCCGTCCAGGGGCACCAGCCCGACGATCATGTAGAAGCAGGTGGTCTTGCCGGCGCCGTTGGGACCCAGCAACCCGATCACCTCCCCGCTTTTCACCTCCAGGGAGACGTCGTGCACCACCGTGCGCGACCTGTAGCGCTTGCGCAGGCCCTCGGCCCGAAGCTCGCTCATTGGGCGAGGGATTCGGCGGGCTTGATGGACACCGGCGGGGCCGCGGGCTGCTGGCCCCTGGGTTTGGGCTGGATGACTGCTCTCACCCGGGTCGCCGGGCCGCTCCCCTTGGCGCCGTCGGCCTGGAAGAACTCCGTGATCGAATTGTAGGAGATGAAGTTTCCGCGCACCTCGTCCTTGCCGCGGAGGATGCGTGCCTGGGTGTGAAACTCGATCTGCTCGCTCTTGCTGTTGTATTCCATGCGCTCGCCCCAGCCCTCCACCCATTCATCCACGCCGTCGCGCTTCTGGCGCAGGTGGGCGGGCTGGCCGTAGGCGGTGGCGTGCTGGTACCCGTCCTTGTCCTCCCGCACCACAACCCTGTCGGCGCGGATGGTGAGGGTGCCCTGGGTGAGGCGCACGTTGCCCTCGAATACCGCCACCTGCTTGGCGTCGTCCACGGTGACCCGGTCGGCTTCAAGGTTGATGGGCTTGTCGCGGTCGCCGCGCTCCGCCGTGGCCGCGCCCGCCGCGAGGCACAGGGCGAGGGCGCACGCGGCGAGGGCCGGTTTACTTTCGGGGGGGGACATAATTGCCCTTTACCTGGGACTTGAGCAGGAGCACCTTGTTTTTTGCGTCCAATTCTAAGCCAACCGCGGTCAGGTTGGTATTGGCGTCGGTGATGCGCACCGGCGCGTCGGTCTGCGCCAGATCCTTGTCGGGAATGACGTGCAGGGTATCGGTGTCCAGGGTCAGGGCGCCGCGCGGCCCGGTGTCCTCGCGCACCACGCGCACGTTGCCCATGAGGTGCACATCCTCGCCATTGCTGGACACCAGCCCGCGATCCGCGCGCATGGTGAGGGGCGGGCCCGCCGGGTCAATGCGCCGGAAGCGCGGCTCGGTGAGGTGGGTGCTGTCGTCGGCCGGGTAATGCACCATCGTGCTGGCCGAGAGCAACTGATGCGGCAGCCCGTCGGGTCCCGATTTCACCGCGGTAAGCTTATCCACCACCAGGTCCGGTTGCCGGGGGTCCCGCTTGGGGCTGTCGATGGCGGCGAGCTGCACCGTGTGTTCCAGCCAGGCCGTGAGCAACGCGAGGAACAGCAGCAGGAACAGCGGATACCAGCCGGACAGGCGCAGGCTCATTCCAGGTAACCCGCAAGGCGCGCCTGAAGCGAACCCTGGGCGGACATGATCAGCTCGCAGGCTTCGCGCACGGCGCCGGCGCCCGCCGCGTGGCGGGTGACGTAATGGGCATGCTGGCGGACGAGTTCGGGGGCGTCCGGCACGGTGACGGCGAGTCCGCAGCGGCGCATCAGGGGCAGGTCCACGACGTCGTCGCCCATGCAGGCGGCGGCGGCCCGCCCGATCCCGAGCTCCGCGAGCAGTTCCTCCATGACCGCCGCCTTGTCCTCGACGCCCTGGTAGAGCCGGGCGATGCCCAGCTCGGCGGCGCGCCGCTCCAGCGCGCGGGAACTGCGTCCGGTGATGATGGCAAGGCCGACGCCGCTCTCGCGCAGCATCTTCAGGCCGTGGCCGTCGCGGCTGTGGAACACCTTGAGTTCCTCGCCCGAGGGGCCGAAATAGAGCCGGCCATCGGTGAGCACGCCGTCCACGTCCAGCATCAGCAGGCGGATACGGGCGGCGCGCGAGGCCAGGGGTTCCATCAGAGCACGCCCGCCTTCATCAGGTCGTGCATGTTGAGGGCGCCCAGCACGCGGCGCCGTGTGTCCGTGACCAGCAGCTGGTTGATCTTGCACTCGTCCATGAGCTTGACCGCCTCCACCGCGAGGCGGTCCGGGCCGATGGTGCGCGGGTTGCGGGTCATGACCTCGGCCACCTTCAGGGATTTCAGGTCGGGGCCCCGTTCCAGCGTCCGGCGCAGGTCACCGTCGGTGTAGATGCCCGCAAGCCGCCCGGCGGCGTCCACGATGGCGGTCATGCCCAGGCCCTTGCGGGAAATCTCCAGGATGGCGTCGGCGAGCGCCGCCGTGTGCGGGACCGACGGGACCTGCGAGCCGGTGCGCATCACGTCGCGCACGTGGGTGAGCAGGCGCCGGCCCAGGCTGCCGCCGGGATGGGTCCGGGCGAAATCATCCGCGGTGAATCCCCGTTCCTCCAGCAGTGCCATGGCCAGCGCGTCGCCCAGGGCCAGCGCCGCGGTGGTGCTCGCCGTGGGGGCGAGTTCCAGCGGGCAGGCCTCGCGCTCCACCCCGGCGTCCAGGTGGACGTCGGATTCGGCGGCGAGGGAGGAGGCGGGGTTGCCGGTGATGGCGATGAGCTTGGCGCCTACCCGCTTCAGCGCCGGCACGATGGTCAGCAGTTCGGCGCTCTCGCCGGAGTAGGAGATGGCGATCAGCACATCGTGCTCGGTGATCATCCCCAGGTCGCCGTGGGCGGCCTCCGCGGCGTGCACGAACAGCGCCGGGGTGCCGGTGCTCGCGAGGGTGGAGGCGATCTTGCGCGCCACGTGGCCGGACTTGCCCACCCCGCTCACCACCACCCGGCCCGCGGGCGCGGGGCCGTCCTGGCAGGCGCGGACCAAGGCCACTGCCCGCAGGAAGTCCGCCTGCCGCGCCGGCTGGCCCAGCCGCTCGTGGAGCGCACCGATTGCCTGCGCTTCGATCAGCAGCACTTCGCGGGCACGCTCGACGGCGTTCGGGCGGCGGCGCCTGCGGCTGGAAGCGGCGGCTTTCATGGCCGCGGATTATATAGCAAACCGCGCTGCGCCCGCGCCCCCGGCGGGAGTTCCCCATCGCCCCCGGCATCGGGCATTATTCGGAAGAGATGATGCACAGCGCCTTCGCCACCGTGCTCCTGCTGCTCGCCACCGCCGTGCTGGTGGTGGTGGGGTTCCGCGCCCTGCGCCTGCCGGCAATGCTCGGTTACCTGCTGGTGGGGGCGGCCATCGGCCCCCATGGCCTGGGTCTCATTCCCGATACGCCCGAGACCCGCTATCTCGCGGAGTTCGGGGTCGTGTTCCTGATGTTCTCCATCGGGCTCGAGTTCAGCCTGCCGCGACTGCTCGCCATGAAGCGCATCGTGTTCGGCTTCGGCTCGGCGCAGGTGGGGCTCACCATGGCGGTGCTGGGCCTGGGCGCCTGGTTATCGGGGCTCGACTGGCGTGGTGGGGCCGTGTTGGGGGGCGTGCTGGCGCTCTCGTCCACCGCAATCGTGAGCAAGATGCTGGTGGACCGGCTGGAACTCAATTCGGAGCACGGTCGGCAGGTGATCGGGGTGCTGCTGTTCCAGGACCTGGCGGTGGTGCCGCTGCTGATCCTGATCCCGGCCCTGGCCCGCCCCGGCGCCGACATCTGGCCCGCGCTGGTGGCGGCGCTGTTCAAGGCGGCCGTGGTGCTGGGCGTGATCCTGTTTCTCGGGCAGCGCCTGATGCGCCCCTGGTTCCACCTGGTGGCGCGGCAGAAGTCTTCCGAGCTCTTCATGCTCAACGTGCTGCTCATCACCCTCGGCCTCGCCTACGCCACGGAGCAGGCCGGGCTGTCGCTGGCCCTGGGGGCGTTCCTGGCCGGGATGCTGATCTCCGAGACCGAGTACCGCTATCAGGTGGAAGACGACATCAAGCCCTTCCGCGACGTGCTGCTGGGGCTGTTCTTCGTCACCGTGGGCATGTCGCTCAACGTGGCCGCCGTGCTGCAGCACTGGTACTGGGTGCTGCTGGTGCTGGCGGGCGTGCTGGCGGGGAAGGCGCTGCTGATCACCGTCCTCGGCGTGCTGTTCGGCTGCAGCCGCGGCGTGGCCCTGCGCACGGGCCTCGATCTGGCGCAGGCGGGCGAGTTCGGCTTCGTGCTGCTCTATCTGGCGGTTTCCCACGGTCTGATCCAGTCCGAGGTGACGCAGGTGGTGCTGGCGGCGATGGTGATCAGCATGGTGGCGGCGCCCTTCATCATCGAGAAGAGCGAGAGCCTGGTCCGGCCGTTTGCCGCCGGGGAGTGGATGGCGCGGGCCATGGAACTGACCCAGATCGCCGCCCGCACCATGGGTGCGGAGAGCCACGTGATCGTATGCGGCTACGGCCGCAGCGGCCAGCACCTAGCGCGACTGCTGGAGAAGGAGAACATCGCCTGCGTGGCGCTTGACCTTGACCCCCAGCGGGTGCGGGAGGCGACCGCTGCGGGGGAAACCGTGGTCTACGGCGACGCGGCGCGGCGCGAAGTGCTGGTTGCCGCGGGGGCACAGCGCGCCAAGGCGCTGGTGATCACCTACGCGGACACCGAGTCGGCGCTGCGTGTTCTGGCCCAGGTGCAGGCGCTGCGGCCCGAGTTGCCGGTCATCGTGCGCACCGTGGACGATACCGACATCGAGCGGCTGCGCCGGGCCGGCGCCCAGGAGGTGGTGGCGGAGATCATGGAGGGCAGCCTGATGCTGGCCACCCATGCCCTGATGCTGATCGGGGTGCCGTTCAACCGCGTGCTGCGCCGGATCCGCGACACCCGGGAGCAGCGCTACTCCCTGTTCCGCGGCGTGTTCCGCGGCGCCGGGGACGAGGACGTGGACACCGCGCAGCCGCGCCTGCACAGCGTGCTGGTGGTGGAGGGGGCCGCGGCCGCCGGCAAATCGCTCAAGGACCTCGACCTGGATGCGTGCCTGGTGGACGTGACGGCGGTGCGGGGGCGTGGCGCGCGCGCGCTGGCGCCCGGGCCCGAGACGGTGCTGCAGGCGGGAGACGTGGTGGTGCTGCGCGGCACCCCTGACGCCCTGGCGGCGGCCGAGATGCGGATCATGCAGGGTTGAGCGGGGCGTAGCCGGGAAACGAAAAGGCCCGCCGAAGCGGGCCTTTATCCGGATTAACCGGGTGTCAGACGCCCATGCACACCACGTAGGTGGCGGCGTCGTCGATGCTGGCGGTGGCCGTGGCCGAATTGCCGATGGCGTAGCCGGTTTCCGCGGTCGCCAGCATGGAGCCGGTGGCGGTGTTGCCATCGTCCAGGGTTGTGTCGAGCTGTTTCACGAACTTGCCGAGGATGCCCCGGGAGCAGATGACGTAGGTGCCGCGCAGCGCGTTGTTGCTTGCGTCCCTGATCGGGGAGTTGGCAGCCACGCTGGTGCCGCTCTGGATTCCGATCAGACCACCCTCGGAGTTCCGGGGCACGTAGGTGTTGGTCGCGGTGGCGCAGTCCACTGTGGTCGGACCCGCGGCCAGGCCGGCAAGGCGGACATGCTGCCAGAAGTTGCAGCTTTCGTTCGCGTTCGTGGTCGTGTTCCACGCGCCTTCGATTACCCCGTTGCCGTTGCCGTTGGTCGTCGCGCCCGTGACGTGGGTGGTGGCGTTGGCATCGTCGCCCGGAAGCGCCTTGAACTTGTCCTGGTAGCCGTATATGTAGACCGGAATGGACCGGAAGTCCGTGGCCAGATTCTTCACCTTGGCACTGTTGATGAGCTCCTGACCTTTAAGGATGCCGCCCAGCAGCAGTCCGATGATCACGAGGACGATCGCGATTTCGATAAGGGTAAAACCGGACTGCTTGCCCATGGCTCTCACCATCCAATTTGTTTGTTGGTAAGCCAATCTCCGCAATATTCGTGCCTGGAAAGCGGCGGGCGCGTACGGGATGCCAGGCTCGGGGAATGTCCCCTGACGCGACGCAATATCTGGTCGAAAAGGCAGGATTGATGTCAGGAAAAATCAATCATCAAGAAAAATCAAGGCCTCACATCGTTAGCTCCGTTAGAATTCGGAAAATTCCCTGACCGTTTGACTGTCATGATTTCGACATCTGTGACGGCTTTTCGCCATTTTCTGGGGATTCTCCCCCAACCATCCATGAGCGGATTTATTCCTTCGGATCGGACGCGATGACCCCCGACAACATACTCAAGGTGGCCGCGATTAACCATCAGTCGGGTGGGCAGCGCCGCTGGTTTTTGATAGGCATGCTGGCGCTGCTCCATGTTGCGCTGGCGGCGGGACTGCAGGATTCCTGGGCCCGCCCGCTGCTGCTGGCGCACATGGGGATGTTCCTCCTGTGGCAGCCGTTGTGGCGCACCGAACGTCGCCTCACCCCCGGCGCGGTCACCTTCATAGGACTGGTTACCGTTGTCGTGCTATTTGGCCTGAACTGGTGGCTGGTTGCCCTTTGGCTGGGGCTGCTGTTCGGGATCGTAGGAGGCCGTGGGCTGGGCTCAAAGGCGGTATGGCTGCGGATGTTCTACCTGGCGGTCATGGTGCACCTGCTGGTGCTGCTGCTGGTTTGGGTGGTGCCGCAACTCGTGGGCGCTCCGGGTGGCACCGAGCTGGCCCGCCAGGCCATGAATTATCTGCTTCCAGCCCTCCTGGTCGGCATGGCGCTCATGCCCCTGGAGCGGGAATCGGCCGGCGGCGGCCAGGTGGTGGATCTTCTGTACAGTCTGGTGCTGTTCATGGTGGTCATGGTCCTGGTGCTGGGGGTGTTCGCGGTCATGACGATCGAGCGCAAGGACTATCTGCTGGCCCTCGTGCAAACCCTGTTCCTCATGGGCGCGGTGCTGCTGCTGGCCGGCTGGCTGTGGAACCCGCGCTTCGGCTTTGCCGGCCTGCAGCAGGTGTTCTCCGCCTATCTGCTCAATGTCGGCACGCCCTTCGAGCACTGGCTGACGCGAATCGCCCGGGCGGCGGAGCTGGAGCGGGAACCCGGTGGTTTTCTTGCCTTCGCCGCGGGGGAACTGGCCGTCCTGCCCTGGGTGCGCGGCGTGGCCTGGCAGTCCCCGGATGGGGACGGGCGCCACGGGCCGGCGGAGGGGGAGGCGGTGCG
>DASTHR010000042.1:0-3452 GCA_035718105.1 Burkholderiales bacterium | reverse complement strand
GTGGTGAAGGTAGATCCCGAGACGGTGGAGCTGCATTTCGCGCTGGGAAGCCTGTTTCGCCGCCGTGGCGAGGTGGAGCGTGCCATCCGCATGCACCAGAACCTGGTGGAGCGGGCGGATCTCTCGGAGGAGCAGAAGCTGTTGGCGCTGTTCGAACTGGGGCAGGACTACCTTAAGGCGGGACTGCTGGACCGGGCCGAGGACATGTTTGCCCGCCTGCGGGGCACCTCCCACGAGCCGCGGGCATTGCTGTTCCTGCTGGAGATCTACGAGAAGGAGAAGGACTGGCTCAAGGCCGTCGATGTGGCGCGGGAACTGGCGGAGGGATCGCGCCAGCCCCGCGACCGGGAGATCGCGAACTTCTACTGCGAGCTCGCGGCGGGGGAGATCACGCACGGCCGCAACGACGCCGCCCGCCGCTATCTGGAGCAGGCGCTGGCGACCCATCGTAAATGTGTGCGCGCCAACCTCCTGCTGGGAGAGATGGAGCTTGCCCGGGGCCGTCACGAGGCCGCCATCGAGGCCTGGAAGCGCATCGAGGCGCAGAGCCCGGCGCACCTGGCGCTGGTGGCGGAACGCCTGCTCAACGCCTACCGCGACAGCGGGCGCATGGAGGAGGGCATCGGCCTGCTGCGCGGCTACCTGAACCAGTACCCCTCCCTCGACCTGCTGAACGCCGTGTTCCAGGCCACCCTGGAGCGCGAGGGGCCGGAGCGCGCCTACCGGCTGCTGCGCGAGGAGTTGCGCCGCACACCGACGTTGCTGGGGTTGGACCGGCTGCTGGATGCGCAGGTGGCCGAGGCCCCCGCCGAGAAGCGCCATGAACTGGAACTGATCAAGAGCCTGGTGCACCAGCACACCCGCAGCCTCGCCATGTACCGCTGCGACAATTGCGGATTCAAGGCGCGGCAGTTCTACTGGCGCTGCCCGGCATGCGGGGAGTGGGAGAGCTACCCGCCGCGCCGCACCGAGGAGCGCGAGCTGGCCGCTTGAGGAGCGGCCCGTCAAGCCCGCTGTCTTCACTGACGACCGACCACTGATTACCGACGGCGTACTGCTGACCACCGATGACTGATCCGCGCCTGATCGTCGCCCTGGATTTCCCGGATGCGTCCGGGGCGCTGCAGCTTGCCGCGCGGCTGGAACCGGCCATCTGCCGCCTCAAGGTGGGCAAGGAACTGTTCACATCGGAGGGTCCGGCCCTGGTGGACGAGCTGTCCCGGCGGGGTTTCCAGGTTTTTCTCGATCTCAAGTTTCACGATATCCCCAACACCGTGGCCCAGGCCTGCATGGCAGCCGCGCGGCTGGGGGTGTGGATGGTGAATGTGCACGCCCTGGGCGGCCGGCGCATGATGGCGGCCGCGCGGGAGGCGCTGGAGCGCGGCGCGGTGCGCCCGAAGCTGGTGGCGGTCACCGTGCTCACCAGCATGGAGCCCGCCGACCTCGCCGAAGTGGGCGTTGCCGGCGACCCGGAGGCCGAGGTGCTGCGCCTGGCCGGACTGGCCCGCGACAGCGGGCTGGACGGCGTGGTGTGCTCGGCGCGGGAGGCCGCCATGCTGCATAGGGAGATCGGCAGGGACTTCTGCCTGGTCACCCCGGGCATCCGCCCGGCCGGGGCGGGACTCGACGACCAGAGCCGGGTGACAACGCCCGTGGACGCCATTCGCGCCGGTTCCGACTACCTGGTGGTGGGACGCCCCATCACCCGGGCCGCCGACCCCGGCGCCGCGGCTCGGGCGCTGGCGCAGGAGATCGACGGCGCGCTCGCCGGGAGGGCGGCGTGACGCCCGCCAGGCCGGCGCTGCCGGCGTTCGACGGCGCGCGGGTGCTGGTGGTGGGCGACGTCATGCTTGACCGCTACTGGTTCGGCGATGTGAGCCGGATCTCTCCGGAGGCGCCGGTTCCGGTGATCAAGATCGAGCGCACCGAGGAGCGCCCCGGCGGCGCGGCCAACGTGGCGCGCAACGCCGCCGCCCTGGGCGCAAGGGTGGACTTGCTCTCGGTGGTGGGGCGCGACGAGGCGGGCGACGCCATCGAGCGCCTGGTGTCTGCGGAGAAGGTGCGGGTTCTGCTCTACCGCGACGCCACCATATCCACCACCATCAAGCTGCGGGCGATCGCCCGTCAGCAGCAACTTCTGCGCATCGACTTCGAGAACCAGCCGAGCCGGGAACTGCTGCGCGACGCCCTGCAGGATTTCCGCCGGCTGCTCGCGGATTGCGACGTGGTGGTGCTCTCGGACTACGGCAAGGGCGGGCTCACGCATATCGCGCGCATGATCGAGCTGGCACGGGCCGAAGGCAAACCGGTGCTGGTGGACCCGAAGGGCGACGACTATGCGCGCTACCGCGGGGCTACGCTGATCACGCCCAACCGGGGAGAGTTCCGGGAGGTCGCCGGGCGCTGGAGCAGCGAGGAGGAGATGACCGCCAAGGCCAATAAGCTGCGCGCGGAGCTGGACATCGAGGCGCTGCTGGTGACCCGCAGCGAGGAGGGCATGTCCCTCTACCGCGACGGTTCCGTGCTGCATCAGCCCGCCGAGGCGCGGGAGGTCTTTGATGTGACGGGGGCGGGGGACACCGTGATCGCCACGCTGGCGGTGATGCTGGCGGCGGGGGCGGACCTTCCCCAGGCGATGCGCGTCGCCAACGTCGCGGCTGGCATCGTGGTGGGCAAGCTCGGTACCGCCGTGGTGCATCGGGAGGAACTGCTCGCGTAGGTCCGGCTGCGGCCGGACACCTGCGCCTATGTCCGCATGGATGCGGACCTACACACTGAAGGAAGCACATGTACTACGTCATCACTGGCGCTGCCGGATTCATCGGCTCCAACCTGGTCAAGGCTCTGAATGACCGGGGCGAGACCGACATCATCGCGGTGGACAATCTGAAGAAGGGCGACAAGTTCCGCAACCTCGCGGACTGCGAGATCGCGGACTACTTCGACAAGGATTCGTTCCTCGCCGAGCTCGCGGCGGGCGGCTTCGACGGCGAGCTGGCGGCGGTGCTGCACCAGGGCGCCTGCAGCGACACCACGGAGCAGGACGGTCGCTACATGATGCAGAACAACTTCCGTTACTCGCTGGCGCTGCTCGATTACTGCCAGGAGCAGGAGGTCCCCTACCTCTACGCATCGTCGGCGTCGGTGTACGGCGCGGGGCCCGTGTTCACGGAGGGGCGCGAGCATGAGCAGCCGCTCAACGTGTATGGCTACTCCAAGCTGCTTTTCGACCAGGTGGTTCGCCGGCGTCTTGCCGACCGCACGGCCCAGATCGCGGGCTTCCGCTACTTCAACGTCTACGGCCCGAGGGAGCAGCACAAGGGCCGCATGGCCTCGGTGGCATTCCACTTCGCTCACCAGTACCTGTCCCAGGGCGCGGTGCGCCTGTTCGAGGGCTGGGACGGCTACGGCGACGGGGAGCAGCGGCGCGACTTCGTGTCGGTGGAGGACGT
>DASTHR010000041.1:0-10701 GCA_035718105.1 Burkholderiales bacterium | reverse complement strand
ATCGCCCAGTGGCGGGACTTCCCCGAGGCCGTGGCGGAACGCACCGGCCTCCCGGCCCTCCTGTACGACCGGCAGGGTCACGGCGGGTCCGATCCCCTGGACGCGCCGCGAACGCCCCATTACCTGCACAAGGAGGCCCTGGAGGTGCTGCCCGAGGTGCTGGAGCGCTGCGGGGTGGAGGATGTCATTCTCGTGGGGCACAGCGACGGCGGCTCCATCGCCCTGCTCTACGCCGCCGCCCACCCGCGACGGGTGCGGGGCGCCATCACCGAGGCCGCCCACGTCTTCGTGGAGCAGGAGACCCTCGCCGGCATCCGCGCCGCGGGCGAGGCCTGGCGCAACACCCAGCTACCGGAGAAGCTCAGGCGCTACCACGGCGCCAAGACCCACGCCCTGTTCCACGCCTGGCACGACACCTGGCTGGCGCCGGAATTCCGGGACTGGAACATCGAGGACTGCCTGCCCCACATCCGCTGCCCGCTGCTGGTGGTCCAGGGAAAGGACGACGAGTACGCCACCGAGGCGCAGGTGGAGGCCATCGCCCGCCAGGTGGGCGGCCCCGTCGAGTCCCTGCTGCTCCCCCACTGCGGCCACATCCCCCACCACCAGGCCCGGGAGCCGGTGCTGGAGTCGATGGAACGGTTCATTGGAGTCGTCGGTGGCCCATGATCATGGTCATGAAGGGCCGGGCGCCTTCGCCGCTGATCCGTGCCCGCCCGTGATCGTTCGTAGTACCGCAGGGCGCGCCCTGCGCGCGGAACGGTGGGCACGGCCTACCCGACGACCGCGCGTTCCCGGGATCCATTCCAATCGGGACCCCGGCCGGCGCTGTCGTGTTCCAGAGCATCACAGCCATCCCGCCTTCCTGAAGCGCAGAAACAGGTAGGCGCAGGCCGCGGCGATCAGGAGCAGGGCCGCCGGGTAACCGAAGTCCCACTGCAGTTCCGGCATGTGCTCGAAGTTCATCCCCCAGATCCCCGCCAGGGCGGTGGCCACGGCGAATATCCCGGCCCACGCCGCGAGCCGCTTGTTGACTTCGGCCTGCTCGATGGTGACCGTGGACTGGCTGACCAGGATGGCGGTGCTGATGGTGTCCCGCACGGCGTCGAGGGAAGCGTTGATCCGGGTCAGGTGGTCGTACACGTCCCGGAAGTAGTCCTTGCTGTTGCCGCACACCGGGGGCACGCGGCCGCCCTGGAGCTTGCCCACCGCCTCCATCAGGGGCGCCACCGCGTGCTTGAGCAGGGTGAGCTTGCGCTTCAGGGCGTAGAGGCGCTCGATGTTCACGCGCGCCGTCCCCTTGTCGAAGATCCGCTCCTCGATGGCTTCCAGCTCCGACTCCACGGCGTCGATGATCGGGAAGTACCGGTCCACCACGGCGTCCATGAGCGCGTAGAGGACGAAGCCGGAGCCCTGGCGCAGCAGGTGGGGCTCGCGCTCGCAGCGCTCGCGCACCACGCGGAAATGCTGGGGGCTGCGGCTGCGCACCGACAGCACGAAATTGGCGCCGACGAAGACGGCCACCTCGCCGACGCTCAACTCGCCGTCCGCCAGGTCCAGCAGGTGCATCACCGCGAACACGGTGTCGCCGTACTCCTCCACCTTGGGGCGCTGGTGGCCGTGGTGGGCATCCTCCACCGCCAGCTCGTGCAGGCCGAACTCGTGCTGCATCTCGGCCAGTTCCGCGTCGGTGGCATCCCGCAGGGCGACCCAGACGAAGCACCCGGGACGCTGGAGATAGTCGCTGATCTCGGCGGCTTCGATGTCAGCAAGCTTGTTGCCCCGCTCATAGGCAACGCAGTTGACCAGCATGGCACCTCCCGTCGCAGTGGTTGCGGCTCAGGGTCTCGACAATGCGGGGCGGAATCGGCCCGGGGCGCATTCAGCCGGGCAGATCCCGCCCCTGCTCAGGTGATCCGACATCCGGCCTTGCTCCTGCACGCACCAGCTTCTGCATCGCCAGCACCGCCAGCACCAGGCCGATGCCGATGGCGTCGAAGATGGGCTTGGGGTAGACCAGCGCCAGCCCGGCGGCGATGAGCATGAGGCGCTCGACCAGAAGCGTCCGGCGCAACAGCCAGCCCTGGGCGCCGCCCGCCAGGGCGACGATGCCGATGACGGCGGTGACGGTGATCCAGGCCACGTCGAGCCAGGTTCCATCGGGAGGGAGCTTGAGCAGCAGCCCCACGCCCTCGGCGTGGAGCACGAACATGAAGGGCACCAGGAACGCCGGCAGGGTGTACTTCCAGGACTGCCAGGTGGTCTTGTAGGGGTCGCCGCCGGTGATGGCCGCGGCGGCGAAAGGCGACAGCGCCGTGGGGGGCGACACCTCGGAGAGCACCGCATAGTAGAAGATGAACATGTGGGCCGCGAAGTCCGGCACTCCCAGCCTGGTCATGGCCGGGGCCACGATGACGGCGCAGATGATGTAGCTGGCGGTCACCGGCACCGCGAGGCCGATCACCCACACGATGAGGGCGCTGTACACGGCGGTGAGCAGCAGGCTGCCGCCGGCGTAGTCCACGATGATCGACGCGAACTTGAGCCCCAGTCCTGTGAGCGTGACCACGCCCACGATGATGCCGGCGGCGGCGCAGGTGGCGGCCACCGCCAGCACCCCCACCGATCCCTCCCGCAGCGCCTTGATGGCCTTCCGCGGCGTAAGCGCCGTGTCCCGGCGCAGGAAGGAGAGCGCGAAGGCGATCACCGTGGCCCAGAACACCGCCGTAATGGCGGTGAACCCCAGCAGCAGGAAGGCGACGATGGCGACCAGGGACACGAAGTGGAAGCCGTAGTTCCGCGTGAGTGCCCACAGGCTCTGCTTCTCCGGGATGTCCACCTCGCGCATGCGGAAGCGCCGGGTGTCCAGTTCCACCATGGTGAACAGGCACAGGTAATAGAGCGCCGTGGGGATCACCGCCATGGCGATCACGTCCAGGTAGGAGATCTTGAGGAACTCGGCGATCAGGAAGGCCGCCGCGCCCAGCACCGGCGGCGACAGGATCGCCCCCAGCCCGCCGGCCGCCAGCAGCCCGCCGGCCGCCTCCTTGCTGTAACCCGCCCTGGCCAGCATCGGGTACGCCACCGAGCCCAGGGTCACGGTGGTGGCGACCCCGCTCCCGGAGGGGCCGCCCAGCAGGAAGGACGCGAGCACGATGGTGCGTCCGGCGCCGGAGTGCTTGCCGCCCATGGCGCTGAAGGAAAAGTCGATGAAGAACTTGCCGGCGCCGGAGTACTGCAGCACCGCGCCGTAGAGGGTGAACAGGATGATGAAGGTGGCGGAGACCTCCACCGGGGTCCCGAAGATCCCCTCCAGGGTCATGTACATGTGGCCCACCAGGCGCTCCACGTCGTATCCGCGGTGGGTCCAGGGCGAGGGCAGCCAGGGTCCCGCGATGGCATAGGCCAGGAACGCCAGCACCACCAAGGTCATGATCCAGCCCGAAGTGCGGCGCAGCGCCTCCAGCACCAGCAGGATCAGGACGACGCCGAAGACCATGTCCCAGCGGTTGGGCGTCACCGCGCGGTAGATGAAGTCCTCGAAGTCCCACAGCATGTAGCCGATGGCGGCCAGCGCCAGGAGCGCCAGCACCGCGTCGAACCACATCAGGCGGTCGCGGAAACGGCGCGCGGCGGGGAACAGCAGGAAGCACAGGAACAGCACGAAGCCCACGTGGATGGCGCGCAGCCGCTGGGCCGGCACCACGCCGTAGGCGGTGTAGAGGTGGAACAGGGACATGGCCACCGCCACCGCCGTGACGAATCCGGCCAGCATGCCGCGGAATCTGCTGGCGTGTCCCTCCTCCTGCTCGACGAATTGCGCCGCCTTCGCCAGCGCCTCGCGGGAGACGGTGCCCTCCGGCGGAGGGGCCGGGGGCGGCGGCGCGGACATGGATGAAGGGTATCGAGCGATGCGTAACCGGGTTACGCCGCTCGACCCTCTCCCCTCCACCCTCGCCCGTGGAAGGGGGAGTGGAAAGGGACGGTGCGGAACCGGATTGCCATCCGCTTCCGCATGGGTCGGTCAGAACCCGCCCAGCAGGACGCGGCCCAGGGGAATGCGGCTCACGGCCATGGCCAGCCGGTCGCCCCGCTCCCCGAACTCCAGGAAGGAAAGCTCCCGGCTGCCGAGGGTGATGCGCTGGGGTTCGCCGGCGGCAATTCGGAACACCACGCCCTCCAGGTGCCGCTCCATGGGGTGGCGCTCGGCCCCGTCATGGAAGCCGAAGTACTCCAGCACCGCGCCGCTGGCGCTCTGCACCGCGGTGAGCACGATGGTGTCTTCGGGGGACAGCGTGAACTCCTCCGTCACCGTCTGGCCGTAGATGGAGTGCTGGTAGGTCACCAGGAAGCTGGCGTCGGCGCCCACCAGCAGGCGGCTCACCCGGCCGTTGTCGGTGTTGGCGAATTCCAGGACCCGAACCGGCAGCCGCGACAGGCCCCAGCCGGCGGCGGCAACCGCCGCCAGCAGCAGGAAAACGACCAGGGCGCGTTTCACGGCGTGGCCCTACTTCGCCTTCAGGCCCTTCTCGGCGAAGTACTTCAGGCTCCCGGGATGAAAGGGAATCGGCGAGCCGCCATCGAACTGGGTTTCGAGCACGATGTTCGCGGCCTCCTTGTGCACCGCCACCAGGTCCGGCTTTTTCTCGAAGATGGTCTTGGTGATTTCGTAGGCCAGCTTCTCGTCCATCTTCTCGTTAACCACCAGCACGTTCCACACGTCCACATGCTCCACCGCCTGTTCCTGGCCGGGGTAGGACTTGGGCGCCAGGGTGCTCTTCACGTAGAGCGGCCCGTACTTCTTCACCATGTTGGGGATGGCGTCGGCGTGGGAGATCAGCTTGATCTTCACCCCCGGGGTGGCCGCCAGGTCGGTGATGGCGGCGGTGGGCACGCCACCGGACCAGATGAAGGCATCGATCTTGCCGTCCTTGAGGGCGCCCGCGGACTCCGCCACCGAGAGCTTCTCCCGCTTCACGTCCTTCTCCGGATCCATGCCGTAGGCCTCCAGCAACCGGACGGCGATGATCTCGGTGCCGCTGCCGGCGGCCCCGGTGGAGATGCGCTTGCCCTTGAGGTCCGCCATCGTCGCGATCCCCTTGCCCTCCAGGGTCACCACCTGTGTGGAGTTGGCGTAGATCACGGCGATGGAGCGCACGGGATTCTTCTGGCCGTTGAATTTCCCCGCCCCGGTGTAGCCGTCCCAGGCGGTATCGGCGAGGCTGAAGGCGATGTCCGCCTTGCCCGCCGCCACCAGCTTGATGTTGTCCACCGAAGCGCTGGTCACCTCGGCGGTGGCCTCGGTGTTGGGCAGATTCCTGGTGAGCACGCTGGCGATGCCGCCGCCCAGGGGGTAGTACACGCCGCCGGTGCCGCCGGTCGCGATGGAAAGGCGGGTCTTCTGCTGGGCCGTGACGGCGACGGGGAGCGCCAGGGCCACGACCGCGGCCAGCGCCAGGATGCGCTTCATGGTGTCGTCCTCCTATCTGCTTATTATGGGTTCCGGCCAGTAGCCGGACTTGGGAGCCAATCATATAATCGGCCACCGGGTGCGACAAGCCGTCGCCCCGGGCATATCCCGAGACTGCGATGCCCACCCCCTCCTCCCGCGCCAGAACCGCCTTCCGTTGGGACGACCCGCTGCTGTTCGGGGAACAGCTCACGGAGGACGAGCGCATGGTGCGGGACGCGGCACGGGATTACTGCCAGGACAGGCTGCTGCCCCGGGTGGTGGAGGCCAACCGCCGGGAGCACTTCCACCGGGAGATCCTGAACGAGATGGGGGCCCTGGGCTTCCTCGGCTGCACCCTGGAGGGCTACGGCTGCGCCGGGGTGAACCATGTGGGCTACGGCCTCATCGCCCGGGAGGTGGAGCGGGTGGACTCCGGCTACCGCTCGGCCATGAGCGTCCAGTCCAGCCTGGTCATGCACCCCATCCACGCCTACGGCACCGAGTCCCAGCGGCAGAGGTATCTGCCCAGGCTGGCCAGCGGGGAGTGGGTGGGCTGTTTCGGGCTCACGGAACCCAATCACGGCTCCGATCCCGGTTCCATGGAAACCCGGGCCCGCGCTGCCCCCGGGGGCTATCGGCTCCACGGCCAGAAGATGTGGATCACCAACGCCCCCATCGCCGACGTTTTCGTGGTGTGGGCCAAGGACGACGCGGGCGAAATCCGGGGCTTCCTCCTGGAGCGGGGCATGAAGGGCCTCTCCGCGCCGCGGATCGAGGGCAAGTTCAGCCTGCGCGCCTCGGTCACCGGGGAGATCGTGATGGACGAGGTATTCGTGCCCGAGGAGAACGCCTTCCCCGAGATCCGGGGGCTCAAGGGCCCCTTCGGCTGCCTCAACAAGGCGCGCTACGGCATCGCCTGGGGGGCACTGGGCGCGGCGGAATTCTGCTGGCACGCGGCGCGGAGCTACGTGCTGGAGCGCAGTCAGTTCGGCCGGCCCCTGGCCGCGAACCAGCTGGTGCAGAAGAAGCTCGCCGACATGCAGACCGAAATCACCCTGGGTCTGCAGGCGGTGCTGCGCCTGGGCCGGCTCATGGACGAAGGGCGCGCGGCGCCGGAGATGGTGTCGCTGCTCAAGCGCAACAACTGCGGCAAGGCCCTGGACGTCGCCCGCCTGGCCCGGGACATGCACGGCGGCAACGGCATCGCCGACGAATACCACGTGATCCGCCACCTGCTGAATCTCGAAACCGTGAACACCTACGAAGGCACCCACGACATCCACGCGCTGATCCTGGGCCGCGCCCAGACCGGCATCCAGGCGTTCAGCTGATGGCGGACCCCACCCCCTCTCCCGAGGCGGTCCGCGCGGCGCTGCGCAAGCTGCGCTGGATGCGCTATGCGAGCCACGGCCCCATGGCGGCCTTCGCGCTGGTGGTGCTGGTGGAATTCTTCTCCACGCCGCCGCTGCGGGATTCCGCCAATCACGCGGCCAACGTGCTGCTCCCCTTCGCCCTGGGCGGCTTCGTCCTCGGGTTCTTCCTGCGCAAGCGCCCCTGTCCCCGCTGCCGCCTGCCCTTCTTCATGACCCGGCGGCCGTTCTCCGGCGGAGGGACGCTGCCGGTGTGGAACGAGTTCTCCGGCAAGTGCCTGAACTGCGGCCTGGGCATCGACGACGAGCAGGCGTGAGCGGGTCAGCCCCCCTGGCGCACCTGCGGGTTCTCGACCTCTCGCGGGTGCTGGCCGGGCCCTGGGCCGGGCAGGTTCTCGCCGACCTGGGCGCCGAGGTGATCAAGATCGAGCGTCCCGGCGAGGGTGACGACACCCGCTCCTGGGGGCCACCCTGGCTGAAGGATGCCGCGGGGCGCGAGACCCGGGAGTCCGCCTACTACCTGGCCTGCAACCGGGGCAAGAAATCGGTCACCGTGGACATCTCCCGGCGCGAAGGGCAGGACATCGTGCGCGCCCTGGCGGCCAGGAGCGACATCCTGCTGGAGAACTTCAAGGTCGGGGCCCTGGCGCGTTACCGCCTGGCCTATCCCGACCTCCGGTCCCTCAACCCGGGGTTGATCTACTGCTCCATCTCCGGTTTCGGCCAGGACGGACCCTACCGCGACCGGGCCGGCTACGACTTCATGATCCAGGCCATGGGCGGGCTGATGAGCATCACCGGCGAGCCGGACTCCGCGCCCGGGGGCGGCCCGCTGAAGGTGGGCGTCGCCATCGCCGACCTCATGACCGGGATGTATGCCGCCACCGGGGTCCTGGCGGCCCTGGCGCGGCGCGCCCTCACCGGCCGGGGGGAGCACCTGGACCTGGCGCTGCTCGACGTGCAGGTGGCCATGCTCGCCAATCAGGCCATGAACTACCTGGTGTCGGGCACGGCCCCGGAGCGCCTGGGCAACGCCCATCCCAATATCGTGCCCTACCAGGCCTTCCGCACCCGGGACGGCAACATCGTGCTGGCGGTGGGCAATGACCGGCAGTTCGCCCGGTTCTGCGAGATTGCGGGGCAGCCGGCGCTGGCCTCGGACCCGCGCTTCGCCACCAACGCCGCGCGGGTGCGCCATCGCGCCGCGCTGGTGCCGCGGATCGCTGAACTGATGGCCGGCCGCCGCACCGCCGAGTGGGTGGCAGCGCTGGAAGAAGCGGGCGTGCCCTGCGGGCCGATCAACACACTCGACCAGGTGTTCGCCGATCCCCAGGTGCGCCACCGGGGATTGCGGATCGAGGCGGAACACCCCGAAGCGGGCAGCGTGCCCCTGGTGGCGAGTCCCCTGCGCTTCCCCGGCGCGCCGCCCCGGGATTGCTCCCCGCCTCCCGGCCTCGGTCAGCACACCGGTGAAGTGCTGGAGGAACTGCTCGGGCTGGCACCGGAGCGCATCCGGGCGCTGCGCAGTGACGGTGTCATCTGACCGGCCGTGAAGCGCTTGGAGCGTCGGGGACCCTTGGCGTAACATACCGGCGATGAAATTCCGCAACCTCGTCCCATTGCTGCTCGCCGCCGCGGCCGGCGCCGCGCTCGCGGCGGAGTCGCCCCAGGAGTTCGCGGCGCGCATCGAGAAGGCGGATGCCGTCCACCCGGTGGTGAACATCCGCAATGACGGCAGTTTCGGCTCGGTGTCCATCGGGGTGCAGCCCGCCTTCGTCGCGAACCGCACCGCCCTGGAGCCGGTGCTGGCGGAAATCGGCAAGTATGCCGCCGGCTCGCGCATGAAGATCGACGTGCTCTCCCCGACCAGGGAGGACGTCGATTTCATCGTCGGCAAGCTGTCCGCGACCGGGGTGAAGAAGATCTCGACGCGGGTGATGGCGGCGGGAGTCAGCATCCAGGTCACCCGCATTTTCCTCACCCCCGACGCCTCGCAGCAGGAAAAGCCGCCCGCCCGGGCCGAGCCCCCGGCGGAGAAACCCGCAGCGCCCGCGCCGAAGAAGAAATGAGCCCGGGCTCGCGCGGCGCCTTGGTCTGGACGGTTCTGGGCGCGGCGCTGGCGGCGGCACCCGTGCGCGCGGAACGACCCTCGGCGGTGATGCTCTCCGAACCCTGCGCCGCCTGCCATGGCACCCGGGGCGCCAGCGCCGGCCCCGCGGTCCCCACCATCGGGGGGCAGCCGGCCCTCTACATCACCGCCAGCCTGAACGCCTTCCGCGACGGCCGGCGGCCCTCCTCCGTCATGGGACGCATCGCCAGGGGTTTCGCCCGTGAGGACTTCGTCGCCATCGGCCAGTTCTACGCGGCCCAGCCCTATGTCCCCGCGCGCCAGAAGGTGGACCCCGCCCTCGCCGAGCGGGGCCGGCGGGTGCACGAACTGCGCTGCGAGCGCTGCCATGGCGACGGCGGGCGCCGCTTCGAGACCGACGAAGCCAAGGCCCCGGGACCGATCCTCGCCGGGCAGTGGCTGCAGTACCTGCAGATAGTGCTGCGGGAGTTCGCGGAGAGCGAGCGCGCCCTGCCCGCCGGCATGGACCAGGCCTTTCGCGGCCTGGAGCGCGGCGACACGGAGGCCCTGGCCCACTTCTACGCCGCCCGCCAATGACCAGCCGCCGCCGTTTCCTCAGCGCAACCGCCGGCCTGGCCCTGGCCGGGATGGCCTGGCGCGGCCGCGCCGCCCCGCTGCTGCCGGAATTGCGCCGCCGGGTGGTGGTGGTGGGCGGCGGGTTCGGCGGCGCCATCGCCGCGAAATACCTGCGCATGCACGACCCGTCCCTGGAGGTGGTGCTCATCGAGCGCAGCGCCACCTACGTCGCCTGCCCCTTCAGCAACCTGGTGATGGCCGGGTTGCGGGACCTGGGGGACAACACCGTCGGCTACGACGAACTGGTCTCGCGGCACCAGATCACGCTGCTGCATGCCGAGGTCACCGGCGTGGACCCCGGGCGCCGCCAGGTGGTGACGCGGGACGGAACCGTGAGCTACGAACGCCTGGTGCTCGCCCCCGGCATCGACTTCCGCTACGACGAGCTGGAAGGCGCCGACCCCGCGGAGACGCCGCGGCTCATGCCCCACGCCTGGAAGGCGGGGGAGCAGACCCTGCTGCTGCGCTCGCAACTGGAGGCGATGCGCAACGGCGGGACGGTGGTGATGTCCATTCCCGCCGCGCCATTTCGCTGCCCCCCCGGTCCCTACGAGCGGGTGTGCCTCATGGCCTGGCACCTGAAGCGGACGAAACCCCGCTCCAAGATCATCGTGCTGGACGCCAATGCGGACATCGCCGCCAAGTCCCGGCTGTTCCGCTCGGCCTGGAGCGAGCTCTATCCGGGAATGGTGGAGTATCGCCCCGCGCAGAAAGTAACCCGGGTCCTGCACGACAAGCGCGCCCTGGACACCGGCATCGACAGGGTGCGCGGCGACGTGGTGAACCTGATCCCGCCGCAACAGGCGGCCCCCATCGCGCACCTGGCGGGCGTGGTCGGCGAGGACGGCCACTGGTGCCCGGTGAACCAGCTTAGCTTCGAGTCAACCCGGGTGCCGGGCATCCACGTGATCGGCGACGCCTGCATGGCCGGCCCGATGCCCAAGTCGGCGTTCTCCGCCAACTCCCAGGCCAAGGCGGCGGCGCTCAACATCCTTGCGCTGATGCAGGGGCGCCCGCCGGAAGCCCCGGCCCATGTCAACGTCTGCTACAGCTACGTGAACGACCGCGAGGCGATGTCGGTGGTGGGCCTGTACCGGGTGCTCAAGGGCGAAACCCTGTTCGTGCCGCTGGCCGGCGGACTGCCCACCCGCCACACGGAAATCGAGGGCCTCCAG
>DASTHR010000040.1:0-14522 GCA_035718105.1 Burkholderiales bacterium | reverse complement strand
ATGGAAACGCAGGGTTTGATTCTCTGAGAATGGCCCAAGAGAAGAAATATTGACCGACTCGAATCGCATGGCTAGCTCACCTCGCCTAACGTGTAGTGAACTTCCTAAAAGAAGCCTCATTAGACTACTGCGACAATACGGTTGTCATCTTCTGTATGAGTTCAGCGGGTTGAAGGAATCGCTTAGCTACCGGCAGCCAGGATGGCGGCAACGGGACAAACGAAAGCCACTAGGTTCCCGCTTGCGCGGGAACGACGCAAACCTGAGGTTGTTCGGCCGCGGTGCGGATAGCTCAGTCGAGATCGCGGCCGGTGAGGCGCCGCAGCGCCTCGCGGTATTTCTCGGTGGTCCTGGCCAGTACGTCGGCGGGGAGCGCCGGGGCCGGCGCCTTCTTGTTCCAGGGCTGGGTCTCCAGCCAGTCGCGGACGAACTGCTTGTCGTAGGAGGGAGGGCTGGCGCCGGGGCGGTACTGGTCGGCGGGCCAGAAGCGGGAGGAGTCGGGGGTGAGGGCCTCGTCTATGAGGTGGAGCTTGCCGGCGGCGTCCGTGCCGAACTCGAACTTGGTGTCGGCGATGATGATGCCGCGCTCCAGGGCGTAGGCGGCGGCCTGGGTGTAGAGGGCGAGGGCAGCGTCGCGCACCTGGCGCGCGTAGTCGGCGCCGACGATCTTCGCCGCTTCCTCGTAGCTCACGTTCTCGTCGTGCTGCCCCGCAGGGGCCTTGGTGGCGGGGGTAAAGATGGGCTCGGGCAGGCGCTCGGCTTCCTTGAGGCCCGCCGGCAGCCGGATGCCGCAGATGGCGCCGGTCTTCTGGTAGTCCTTCCAGCCGGAGCCGGCGACGTAGCCCCGCACCACGGCCTCGATCATGAGCGGCTTGAACTTGTGGACCACCATGGCGCGGCCCCTCACCTGGTCGCGCTCCCCCGGCGCCACCACGCTCTCCGGGTCAATGCCGGTGAGGTGGTTGGGGATGACGTGGGCAAGTCTTGCGAACCAGAAGTCGGACATGGCGGTGAGCACCCGCCCCTTGCCCGGCACCGGCGTCGGGAGGATGACGTCGAAGGCGGAGAGCCGGTCGGTCTGGATCACCAGCAGCTTGTCCGCGCCCACGGCGTAGAGGTCGCGCACCTTGCCGCGGTGCAGGAAGGGCAGGCTGCGGAGGCGGGTCTCGAGGATGGCGGGCGCGCTCATGGTTTGCTCAAAGGGGAATCGGCCCGGCGCCGGGCACCAGGGCGGCGCGGATCTCCAGGGCCTCGGCGAGCGCCGCCGGCACGCTGTCGCCGAGCATGGTGAAGTGGCCCATCTTGCGCCCCGGGCGCGCCTCGGCCTTGCCGTAGAGGTGGAGCTTGGCGCGGGGGTGCGCCAGCACCTTGGTCCAGTCCGGCTCGCCGGCGTGCCAGGAGTCGCCCAGGATGTTCACCATCACCGCCGCGCAGTGCATGGCGGTGGAGCCCAGGGGCAGCCGCGCCATGACCCGGGCCTGCTGCTCGAACTGGGAGGTGATGCAGGCGTCGATGGTGTAGTGGCCGCTGTTGTGGGGGCGGGGCGCGATCTCGTTGACCATCAGCCGCCCGTCGCCCACCACGAAGAACTCCACGCACAGCACGCCGCGGTAATCCAGCCCTTCCGCAATGGCCAGGGCCTCGCGCCGCGCCTCCTCCGCCAGGGAGGGCGGCACCCGCGCCGGGATGATGGAGACGTCGAGGATGCCGCCGGCGTGCCAGTTCTCCGCCACCGGGTAGGCGGCGGTGGCGCCGTCGAAGCCGCGCACCACCACCACGGACACCTCGCGCTCCAGGGGCAGCAGGGCCTCCAGAACGCAGGGCTCCGAGCCCATGGCGGAGAAGGCCTGGCGCGCCTCCTCGGCGGTCTTGACCCGGGCCTGGCCCTTGCCGTCGTAGCCGAAGCGGCTGCGCTTGAGGATGCCGGGCAGCAGCGCCGGAGGCACCCGCTCCAGATCGGAGGCGGAACGCACCACGAGGTGGGGCGCCACCGGGATGCCCAGGGAGGCGATGAACTGCTTCTCGCGGATGCGGTCCTGGGCCACCGCCACGGCGTGGGCGGCGGGACTCACCAGGCAGTGGGCGGCGAGCCGCTCCAGGGCCTCGGCGGGGACGTTCTCGAACTCGGTGGTGACGGCGGGGCAGTCGCGGCCGAGCCGCTCCAGCGCCCCGAGGTCCAGGTAACCGGCGCGGACATGGAAGTCGGCGACGGAGCCGGCGGGGCTGTGGCCGCCGGGGTCCACCACCATGACCCGGTAGCCCATGCTCTGGGCGGCCATGGTGAACATGCGCCCGAGCTGGCCCCCGCCCAGCAGGCCGAGAGTGGAACCCGGCGGGATCATTTGACGGTCGGGAGCTTCATGGCGCGCACCTTGCGCACCAGCCCCTTGCGGTAGGCGGCGAGCTTCTGCGCCAGCTTCGGGTCGGTGGTGGCGAGCAGCGCGCAGGCGAACAGGCCGGCGTTGACCGCCCCCGCCTCGCCGATGGCGAAGGTGGCGACGGGCACGCCCCGGGGCATCTGCACGATGGAGAGCAGGGAGTCCAGGCCCTTGAGCTGGCGCGTGGGCACCGGCACGCCCAGCACCGGCAGCGTGGTCTTGGAGGCGATCATGCCCGGCAGGTGCGCCGAGCCGCCGGCGCCGGCGATGATGCAGCGCAGGCCGCGGCCCGGCGCGGCCTCGGCGTATTCGAACATGGCGTCCGGCGTGCGGTGCGCGGAGACGACTTTCGTCTCGCAGGGCACCCCGAAATCCGCGAGCTGCCGGGCGGCGTGCTGCATCACCTCCCAGTCGCTGTCGCTTCCCATCACGATCCCCACCAGGGGCTTCGCCATGCCGTGCCTCCCTTGGAAAGGCGACATTCTACGTCAGGCAGCACGGTCGATGGAGCATCGCGTAACCGGGGTTCATTTCAGCGGCCGTCCAACCATCCCGCTGGCGTCACCGCCTGTCCGGCTGAAGCCGGACCCACGGGACCATGTCTCTCTGGCAGGGGGAAGAACACCCCGGCCCCTCACCCCTGCCCGTCTCCCGCGAGGGGAGAGGGGAGGTTCCCGCGGGATGCCGAGGCCAGGCGCTGCTCGAGGATTTCCTCCATCAGCTCCAGCACCCGGCCCCGCACCTTGGAGCCGCCCATGTGGTAGTAGCGCAGTTCGCAGGCCACCGCGGCGTCCAGGGCGCTGCGCCCGGCGGCCTGGAAGTCGGTCCAGGCCACCACCGGGAAGTCGTTGAGCACCGGATCGCGGCAGACCCAGGACCTGTCGTCCAACTCCAGCTCCAGGCCCTTCAGCCCCGGCAGCTCCAGCCGCAGGGGCAAGCCCAGGCGCGAGCGGGCCAGCCGCCAAAGGTTGTAGAGGCGGGCCGGCACCTCGTCCCGGTATTGCCCGATGGCGGGCAGGTCGAGGCTTGCCATCCGGCGCCGCCGCTCAGCGATACGTCATGCCGCCCGCGCCGCGGCGTCCTCGGCGTGGTAGCGCACGATGCGCTCCACCTCGTGCTTCGAGCCCAGGATCACCGGCACCCGCTGGTGCAGGTCGCCGGGCTGGATTTCCAGGATGCGCTCGCGGCCGGTGGAGGCCATGCCGCCCGCCTGCTCGACGATGAAGGACATGGGGTTGGCCTCGTACATCAGGCGCAGCCGGCCCGGCTTGGAGGGGTCCTTGGTGTCGCGCGGGTACATGAACACGCCGCCGCGGTTGAGGATGCGGTGCACCTCCGCCACCATGGAGGCGATCCAGCGCATGTTGAAGTCGGCGCCCCGGGGGCCGGTCTTGCCCGCCAGGCACTCGTCCACGTAGCGCTGCACCGGCGGCTCCCAGAAGCGCTCGTTGGAGGCGTTGATGGCGAACTCGCGGGTGTCCCCGGGGATGCGCATGCCGGGATGGGTGAGGATGAACTCGCCCACGTCGCGGTCCAGGGTGAAGCCGTTCACGCCGTGGCCGGTGGTGAGCACCAGCATGGTGGAGGGGCCGTAGAGGGCGTAGCCGGCGCACACCTGCTTCACCCCCGGCTGCAGGAAGTCCTCCATCCTCGCCTCCCGCGCCGCCACCGGGGCGCGCAGGACGGAGAAGATGGTGCCCACCGAGATGTTGACGTCGGTGTTGGAGGAGCCGTCCAGGGGGTCGAACACCAGCAGGTACTTGCCCAGGGGATAGCGACCGGGGATGCGGTAGATGTCCTCCATCTCCTCGGAGGCCATGCCCGCCAGGTGGCCGGCCCACTCGTTGGAGCGGATCAGCACGTCGTTGCAGATCACGTCCAGCTTCTTCTGCACCTCCCCCTGCACGTTCTCGGAGCCCTGGGAACCCAGCACCCCGATCAGGGCGCCCTTGTTCACGGCGTTGGAGATCACCTTGCAGGCGGTGACGATGTCCGTCAGCAGGCCGCTGAAGTCCCCGCTGGCCCCGGCGTGGCGCCCCTCCTCGATGATGAACTGCGTCAGTGTGGTTCGTTCGCTATGCATGACTTCCTCCCAAGAAAATCCTTGCCGCCGCGGATCAACGCGGATGCGCGCGGATCAATTCAGAATCATCAATCAGACTCCGTGGGTCCGCATTCATGCGGACATGGTGCGTCGCTGTCGGGCTGAAGCCGGACCCGTCGCTGTCCGGCTGAAGCCGGACCCACAAGCCGGACCCGTAAGCCCTGTGCGCCTCACCGCTCACCGCTCGCGGCCTTCGAGTGCCAGCGCCGCAGCAGGTCGAGGTTCACGCATTTGGCGCCGCCGGCGTCGCCGCGGATCACCGTCATGGGCTGCCCGGGCTCCCCCAGGTCCGACACCACCGCCGACGCTTCGGAGAATTCGCTGCCCCTCGAGTAGGGGCTCACGGTCACCACCGTGGCAATGCCGGCGCCGCTGGCCGCCTTCAGCCCGTGCTCCGAGTCCTCGATCACCAGGCAGTCGCGGGCGCGCAGCCCCAGCCGCCCCATGACCCACAGATAGACATCGGGCGCCGGCTTCTTGGAAAGCACCACGTCGCCGGCGCCTATGGCGTCGAACCATCCGGGAGAGTCGTCGCCGAACAGGGCGCTCAGCAACGCCAGCAGGCCGTCCTCGCTCATGGTGGTGGCGATGCCGAGCTTCACGCCCGCGGCCCGCAGCTCCGCCAGAAGCCGCGCCACGCCCGGGCGCGGCGGGATCTGGCGCAGCGCCAGCAGGCCGGTGAAGTGCCGGGTCTTGGCGGAGTGCAGCTCCCCCACCCAGCGCTCCACGTCGCGCCCGATGGCGCACTCGGGGGCGTGGTGCATGATCCAGTGGCGCAGCCGCTCCTTGCCCCCCGCCACCAGGATCAGGTCGCCGTACTGCGCCGCGTCCCAGTGCCAGTCCAGCCCGAACTCGCGGAACGCGGCGTTGAACGCCACCCGGTGGCCGTCGCGCTCGGTGTCCGCCAGGGTGCCGTCCACGTCAAAAATGACCGCCTGCAGGTCAGCCACTGTTTCTCAGTCCCGCCGCGATGCCGTTGATGGTGAGATGGATGCCGCTCTTCACCTTGTCCTCGCGGTCGCCGGCGCGGAAGCGCCGCAGCAGCTCCACCTGGAGGTGATTCAACGGGTCGAGATACGGCAGCCGGTGGCGGATGGCACCGGAGAGCGCCGGGTTGTTCGCCAGCAGGGCCTCCTGCCCGCTGATGCGCAGCAGGGCGCCCACGGTATCGTGCCACTCGGCGCCGATGCGGGAGAAGACCGCCTCCCGCAGCGCCGCGTCCTGCACCAGGCCGGCGTAGCGGGCCGCGATTTCCAGGTCGCTCTTGGCCAGCACCATCTCCATGTTGGAGAGCAGCACCCGGAAGAACGGCCATTCGCGGTGCATCTCCGAGAGCAGCGCGAGGCCGGCTTCGCCGCGTTCGGCCAGGAAGGCGCGCACCGCGGAGCCGAAGCCGTACCAGCCGGGAAGCATCAACCGCGCCTGCGACCAGGAAAACACCCAGGGGATTGCGCGCAGGTCCTCGATGCGCGAAGACGGCTTGCGCGAGGAGGGGCGGCTGCCGATGTTGAGGTCGGCGATCTCCTGGATCACCGTGGCCTCGCGGAAGAATCGCTCGAAGCCCGGAGTCTCGTACACCAGTGCGCGGTAGGCGGCCAGGGCCGCCGCGCTCAGGGCCTCCATGGCCTGCCCCCAGGGGCCGTCCGCCGGCGGCGCCGCGACGCCGCCCGCCAGGCTGGCCTCGAACGTGGCGGCGGCCAGCGCCTCCAGGTTGCGCCGCCCCAGTTCCGGATTGGCATACTTGGAGCGGATCACCTCGCCCTGCTCGGTGATTCGGATGCGCCCCGCCACCGTCCCGGCCGGGCGCGCCAGGATGGCCTCGTGGCTGGGCCCGCCGCCCCGCCCCACGCTGCCCCCGCGGCCGTGGAACAGGCGCAGCCCCAGGCCATGGCGGGCACACACCGCATGCAGGGTGTTCTCCGCCTTGTACAACTCCCAGGCGGAGGTGAGAAAGCCGCCGTCCTTGTTGCTGTCGGAGTAGCCCAGCATCACCTCCTGATCCGCGCCGCGGCTGCCCAGCAGCCGCAGGTAGGCGGACTGGCCCAGCAGGTTCTCCATGATGCGGCCGCAGCGGCGCAGATCGCCGATGGTCTCGAACAGCGGGATGATGTTGAGGTCCATGGCGCCCTCCTGGGGGCGCAGCAGGCCGGTCTCCTTCATCAGCAGCGCCACCTCCAGGATGTCGGAGGCGGACTCGGTCTTGGAGACGATGTAGTTGGTGATGCTGTCCGGACCGTAACGCGCCCGCAGTTCCCGCGCCCGGTGCAGGATGTCCAGCTCCTTGCGGGTCTCGTCGCTGTAGCGCACGAAGGGCGAGGACAGGGGCCGCGCGCTGGTGAGCTCCCGCGCCAGCAGCTCGACGCGCTGGCGCTCGTCGAGGGCGGTGTACTCGACGCGAACCCGGGCCAGCAGGTCCGCCACCACCCGCTCGTGGACATCCGAGTTCTGGCGCAGGTCCAGGGCCGCCAGGTGGAAGCCGAAGATGCTCACCGCCCGCCGCAGGCGACGCAGCCGGCCGCGCGCGAGCAGTCCCGCGCCGCAGGCACCAAGGGAGGCCGCCACGGTGTCCAGGTCGCGGAGCAATTCGCCGGGGTCGGCATAGGGCTCGGCCTCGGCCACGGCGTGGCGCAGGGCCTCGTGGCTGTCCAGCGCCTTCGCGGTCGCCGCGACCCGGGCGTAAACGCCGATCAGGGCGCGCCGGTAGGGCTCATCGCGGCGATGCGGGGAATCGTCCGGCGACGACGCCGAGAGGGCCAGCAGTTCGGCGGAGGCCCCGGCGAGGCCCTCGGCGAGGGAAAGGTCCAGGCCCAGACCGTGCAGCTCCTCGAGGTAGTGGTCGAAGGCGCGGATGGATTGCAGGCGCAGCGCGCCGGCCAGCGTCGCCGCGTCCACGTAGGGGTTGCCGTCACGGTCGCCGCCGATCCAGCTGCCAAGCCGCAGGAAGGGCGGCAGCTCCCGCTCCCCGCCGCCGCGAGCCAGCAGGTCCTCGATATCGCCGTAGAGCCGGGGCAGTTCGCCGAGGAAGGTGATGTCGTAATAGGAAATGCCGTTGGTGACCTCGTCCAGCACGGTGGGCCGCACCGGCCGCAGCATGCGGGTCAGCCACAGGGCGAGCACCGCGCGTCCCAGGCGCTCGTCGTTGAGGGCCAGTTCCTCGGGGGTGAGCCGCACCCGGTCGCGCTCCTCCAGCAGGTGGCCGACGCGGGTGAGCAGGTGCAGGGTGCTGCGCCGCTGCACCTCCGTGGGGTGGGCGGTGAGCACAGGCACGATGCGGGCGTGGTCGAAGTACGCGGCGATCGCCTCGGGCGTCACGCCGGCCGCGGACACCCGCTCCAGCGCCCGGGCCATGCTGCCGGGGCCCGGCGGCGCGCCAGCGCGGGCCAGGGCGCGCTGGGTGCGCACCAGGTGCTGGTCCTCGGCCATGTTGGCGAGCTGGGAGAAGTAGCTGAAGGCCCTCACCACCATGGTGGCCTCGGCCGCCGGCAGTGCGCCCAGCAGGCGCTCCAGTTCCGCCCGGGCCCCGGCCCCGCCGCTGCGCCGCAGGCGGACGGAGACCTGGCGGATGAGCTCCACGGTATTGAAGACGGCCTCGCCCTCCTGCTTGCGCAGGGTGTTGCCGAGGACGCGGCCCAGCAGCCGAATATCCTCCAGCAGCGCCGCGTCTTCAGCCACGGCGGCAGCCTGGTTGCCTTTCGCGTCTTCCATCTAGCGGGTCAATCCCACGTACAACGACGGGAGTTTCTCCGGCAGCCGCTCCACGTGGTCCACGATGGCGTAGTTGCGGGCGCCGAAGATGCGGGAGACGTACTGGTCGGCCCGGGGATCCAGGCTCAGGCAGAAGGTGGTGACGCCGTTGCGCCCCACCTCCTCCACCGCCTTGCGGGTGTCGTGGCGCAGGTACTGGGGGTCGCGCACGTCCACGTCCGCCGGCTCGCCGTCGGTCACCACCAGCAGCAGGCGCTTCGAGGACTTGCGCTGCGCGAGGTAGTGCCCGGCATGGCGGATGGCGGCGCCCATGCGGGTGGAGAGCTGGCCGCTCATGCCGGCGAGGCGCGCCTTGGGGATTTCGTTCCAGGGCTGGTCGAAGTCCTTGAAGCGCAGGTACTGGACGTCGTGGCGCCCGTCGGAGGCGAAACCGTGGATGGCGAAGGGGTCGCCGATCCTGCTGATGGCGTCCGCCAGCAGCACCGTGGCGGAGCGGGTCAGGTCGAGCACGGTGAAGTCCTGGCCGTGGACCTTGTCGTTGGTGGACTCGGAGAGGTCCAGCAGCACCAGCACCGAGATGTCCCGGGTCTTGCGCACCGAGCGCATCATGATGCGGGGATCGGGCTGCAGGCCCATGCGCAGGTCGATGAGGGAGCGGATGGCGGCGTTGAGGTCCACCTCGTCGCCGTCCTCCAGCTTGCGGATGCGCTGCACGCCTTGGGGCTGCATGGCGTCCAGCAGGTATTTCATGCGGTTGATGAGCTTGCGGTGGGTCGCCGCGATGTCCTCGATCAGCTTCAGGTCGCCGTACTTCGGGCGCCGCTCCAGCACCGTGGCCCAGGACGGCCGCTGGAGCTGAATCTGGTAGTCCCACTCCGGGTAGTGGAAGGGGTCGGAGACCGGCTCCTTGCCCTCGCGCTCGTTGTAGGTGGTGCCGTCGTCGTCGTAGAGCTCGGTGCCCAGCACCCAAATCTCCTGGGCGTCGTCGCCGGCGGTCTCCACCTCGACTTCGTTCACCATCTCCATGAGGCCGACGTGTTTGCGCACCTGCTTCACGGTCTCGTAGCCGGCCGCCGCGGCCTTGCCGAGGTCGAACTCCTCGAACTCCCAGAAGTAGCGGTTGTCGTCGCGGTAGGGCGCCGAGAGCACGTCGGTGCGGGGATTGAAGGGGATGCGCTTCGCGGAGAGGGTGTAAGCCAGCGCGAGGCCGATGTCCACGGACACCGCGTGGCTGTCGAGGCGGCCCGCGGCCCCGCGGAACAGTGTCCGCCCCTGGGCGATCCAGGGGTCGTCGTCCGCGCAGCCCTCGTCCAGCAGTGCCCGCGCCAGGCGGTTCAGCCAGTCGCAGATGCTGGCGGACTGGCCGGGCTGCGCAGTGTGCAGGGAGGACCAGAGCTGCGCCAGCCCGGGAAAGCGGCGGATCGCCAGCGCCTCGACCCGGGCATCCTCAACCACCGAGATCAGCGCCATCTGCAGCGGATTCAGGGCCTCGGCGGAGATCGGCTCCCGGGTGTGGACGATGTGGGCCGCGCAGTGGGCAGCGGCGGCGCGGTAGAGCTCCAGCCCGGCGACGCGGGGGCCCTGGCCTCCCGCCAAGACGAAGTCGTCCAGGGCGTCGGGCAGGTGGATGAAGTAATCCTCCACATAGGGGCGGTAGCCCTCCCGCGACTCGTAGTCGCCGGAGGTGGGGCGCATGAAGAAGTCCCGCGCCCACAGCGCCCGCAGGTACATGTTGATGCGCCGCTGCACGTCCACGAACAGCGTGCCCTTGCGCTCCTGCTGCAGCACCTGCAGCGAGTCGGGGCTGAGGAGGGAAAAATAACGCACCTGCCCCGCGAAATCGGTGCGGTAGGCCTGGGCGCCCCAGGCGGCCCAGCGCCGCAGTCCCCCGAGGGTGAGCTGGCCCAGCAGCCGGTCAAGATGCTCCAGCATCGGGCGCACGCCCCGGGGCGCCTGGGCCAGGAGGTTGTTGAGGAAGGCGAGGTAGGAGAGGAACAGCTTTTCGTCCCCCAGCCGCTCCGCCGCCTTGGGCGCCGTGGCCAGCACCAGCTCCAGCACCGCGCCGGAGGTCTTGGAGGCCATGGCCATGATGGTGCCCGCCAGCTCCGGCACCGCATCTTCCCCAACGGCCCGGGCCACTTCCGGCGCCTCCTGCACGAAGGTGGACACCAGGTCGGCGCCGCGCCCCACCCGCTTCATGGCCAGGGCACCGTCCAGGTATTCCTGCAGGCCGCGGGGCGAGAACACCTTGGCCGCCTCGGTCCAGGACGCGCGCAGCAGCCCCTGCGCGTCCTGCGGCAGCTCTTCCAGCAGTTCGGCGTAGTCGTCGAGGTGGAGGGACATGACAGCAGGGGTCAGGGGTCAGGGGTCGGGGGCGGGGGGCCGGGGGTCAGAGGCCAGCAAAGGCGCAAGGCCTCGCTTTCGATTTCCCCTGATCTCTGACCCCTGGCCTCTTGCCCCTAGAAGTAAGTATTCACCGCCGCATCCAGGGCGTCGCGCATGTCGGGGTCGTCGGTGATGGGCCGCACCAGGGCCACGCGACAGGCAGCCCTGGCTTCCACGCCCTTGGCGATAAGGCCACCGGCATACACCAGCATGCGCGTGGAAATGCCCTCGTCCAGGCCGTGGCCCTTGAGGTTGCGCGCCCGCTCCGCGACCGACACCAGCTTGTCCGCCACCTCCGGGGAGACCCCCCCTTCGTGGGCCACGATCTCCGCCTCGATCTCATGGGAAGGATAGCCGAAGTCCAGGGCCCCGAAGCGCTGCTTGGTGGACTGCTTCAGGTCCTTCATCAGGCTCTGGTAGCCCGGGTTGTAGGAGATCACCAGCTGGAAGTCCGGATGGGCGTGCACGAGTTCGCCCTTCTTTTCCAGGGGCAGCGCGCGGCGGGTGTCGGTGAGGGGATGGATCACCACGGTGGTATCCTGGCGCGCCTCCACCACCTCGTCCAGGTAGCAGATGGCCCCGTGGCGCGCCGCCACGGCGAGGGGCCCGTCCTGCCAGCGCGTGCCGGAGGCGTCCAGCAGGAAGCGCCCCACCAGGTCCGAGGCGGTCATGTCCTCGTTGCAGGCCACGGTCACCAGCGGCTTGCCCAGCTTCCAGGCCATGTATTCCACGAAGCGGGTCTTGCCGCACCCCGTGGGACCCTTGAGCATCATGGGCATGCGCACCGAATAGGCGGCCTCGAACAACGCCACCTCGTCGGCCACCGCCCGGTAGTAAGGTTCCTGGGAAACCCGGTACTGCTCAACGACGCTGCTCATGTCCCGCTCCTTGACGTTCTCTACTCACCGGCCCCACGCCTGGCCAAGAAAAAGCCCCCGCCACCTTGCGGCAACGGGGGCAAGCTCTCTTACGGAGGATGGATCGCTAAAACTTCAGACCGGCTTGCCCCGGTAAATCACCATGCTGGCGCCCTGGCTCTGCTTGTAGTTGTCGTAGCCGATCAGGCGCACATGGTGGTTGGGGTTGGCCTTGTGGCAGGCTTCCGCCTCGGACAGGATGCGCTTGACGTCGGTCTCGCCGAACATCGGCAGCTTCCACATGTACCAGTAGGAATCGCCCGAGTTCTCCGGTTCCGTATGCTCGACGGCCGGGTTCCAGCCCCTGGACACCAGGTACTCCACCTGCCTGCGGATCTGGTCCTCGCTCATGGCGGGCAGGTAGGAGAAGGTTTCGAACTTGCGGCTCGCCGGGTCGGACAGCCGCGACTTGTAGTCCTGAACTTCGCTCATTGAATGCTCCTTCGAGTAGGGTGGGTCGGGCCGCAGGCCGCAACCCACCAATGTTCGATCGGTGGGTTACGCCGCTGCGCGGCTGACCCACCCTACAGTTCTGTTAACGGTGGGCGACGTCGAGCTTGTCCACGGTGTCGAACTCGAACTTGATCTCCTTCCAGGTTTCCATGGCGATCTTGAGTTCGGGGGAGTGCTTGGCGGCCTCGGTGAGGATCTCCTTGCCCTCCTTCTCCAGGTGGCGCCCTTCGTTGCGGGCCTGCACGCAGGCTTCGAGGGCCACGCGGTTGGCCGCCGCGCCCGCCGCGTTGCCCCAGGGGTGGCCCAGGGTGCCGCCGCCGAACTGCAGCACGGAGTCGTCGCCGAAGATGGAGACCAGCGCCGGCATGTGCCAGACGTGGATGCCGCCGGAAGCCACCGGGAACACGCCCGGCATGGAGCCCCAGTCCTGGTCGAAGAAGATGCCGCGGGAGCGGTCTTCCTTGACGTAGCGGTCGCGCATCAGGCTGATCCAGCCCAGGGTGGCCTCGCGGTCGCCCTCCAGCTTGCCCACCACGGTGCCCGAGTGCAGGTGGTCGCCGCCGGACAGGCGCAGCGCCTTGGTGAGCACCCGGAAGTGGATGCCGTGGTGCGGGTTGCGATCCAGCACGGCGTGCATGGCGCGGTGGATGTGCAGCAGCATGCCATTCTTGCGGCACCAGCGGGCCAGCCCCGTGTTGGCGCAGAAGCCGCCGGTCCGGTAGTCGTGCATGATGATGGGCGTGCCAAGGCTCTTGGCAAACTCGGCGCGCTCGTACATCTCCTCGGGCGAGGGCGCGGTGACGTTCAGGTAGTGGCCCTTGCGCTCCCCGGTCTCGGCCTCGGCCTTCTCGATGGCCTCCTGCACGAACAGGAAGCGGTCGCGCCAGCGCATGAACGGCTGGCTGTTGACGTTCTCGTCGTCCTTGGTGAAGTCCAGGCCCCCGCGCAGGCACTCATACACCGCGCGGCCGTAGTTCTTGGCCGAAAGGCCCAGCTTGGGCTTGATGGTGCAGCCCAGCAGCGGCCGGCCGTACTTGTTCATCTTGTCGCGCTCGACCTGGATGCCGTGGGGGGGACCGTTGCAGGTCTTGACGTAGGCAATGGGGAAGCGCACGTCCTCCAGGCGCAGGGCGCGCACCGCCTTGAAGCCGAACACGTTGCCCACCAGTGAGGTGAACACGTTCACCACCGAGCCCTCCTCGAACAGGTCGATGGGATAGGCGATGAAGGCGTAGAAGCAGGTGTCGTCGCCGGGGACGTCCTCGATCTTGTAGGCGCGGCCCTTGTAGTAGTCGAGGTCGGTGAGCAGGTCGGTCCAGACCGTGGTCCAGGTGCCGGTGGAGGACTCCGCGGCCACCGCCGCCGCCGCCTCCTCGCGGTCCACGCCGGGCTGGGGGGTGATCTTGAAGCAGGCCAGGATGTCAGTGTCCTTGACCTGGTAATTCGGCTCCCAATAGGTGTGCCGGTATTCCTTAACGCCGGCGCTGTACTTCTTCTTGGCAGACATTGGATCCTCCTGTTGTTGGGCCCTGCGGCCCGGCTCCCGTGAATTCGTGGGGCGACTATACGCGGCGGCAACCATAATGAACAACTCAAACTTATGATGATTATGATAAGCTCAAACTTATCGGATAAAGGGGTCTGGTTCCATGCTTCATCTCACCCTGCGCCAGCTGCGCGTGTTCGAGTCCGTGGCGCGCCACCTCAACTTCTCCCGCGCCGCCGAGGAGCTGCACCTGTCGCAGCCGGCGGTCTCGATGCAGATCAAGCAGCTCGAGGAGAACGTCGGCCTCGCGCTGTTCGAGCAGATGGGCAAGCGCATCTTCCTCACCGACGCCGGCAAGGAACTGCACCAGTACAGCCGGGCGATCGCGCGCCAGCTCGCGGACATGGAAGCGGCCCTCAACCAGCTGAAGGGCCTGGAGCAGGGCAGCCTCAAGATAGCCGTGGTTTCCACCGCCAATTATTTCCTGCCGCCGCTGCTGGCGAAATTCTGCCAGCGCCACCCCGGGATCAAGGTGAGCCTCTCGGTGGGCAACCGCGAGAGCGTGCTGCGCCAGCTCGCGGAGAACGAGACCGACCTCGCCGTGATCGGCAAGCCGCCGGAGGGGATGGACCTGGTGGCCGAGGCCTTCCTGCCCAATCCGCTGGTGGTGATCGCCGCCCCGGAGCATCCGCTGGCGAAAAAGCGCGCGATCGCGCTGAAGCTGCTGGAGGCGGAGACCTTTCTGGTGCGGGAGCCGGGGTCGGGGACGCGCAACGCCATGGAGCGCTTCTTCGCCCAGAACAAGGTGAAGCTCAACCTGGGCAACGAGATGAGCACCAACGAGGCCATCAAGCAGGCGGTGCAGGCCGGAATGGGCCTGGGGGTGGTGTCGCTGCACACCGCCGAGCTGGAGCTGGAGACCGGGCGCCTGAAGCTGCTGGACGTGCAGGGCTTCCCCATCATGCGCCAGTGGTTCGCGGTGCACCGCGAAGGCAAGCGCCTGTCCAAGCCGGCCGACGCCTTCCGCGCCTTTCTGCTGAAGGAGACGCCGAAGCACCTCGCCAAGCCGGCCCGGAGCTGAGGGACGGCGGTGA
>DASTHR010000039.1:0-9533 GCA_035718105.1 Burkholderiales bacterium | reverse complement strand
ATCAGAGCTCGATCCGCATCCCGTCGAAGGCCACCTCGATGCCGGCGGCGGCAAGCTGCGCGCGCTCGGGCGAGTCCTCGTCGAGAATCGGATTGGTGTTGTTGATGTGGATGAGCACCTTGCGCGGCCGCGGCATCGCGGCGAACTGCTCGATCATGCCGCCGGGGCCGGACTGGGGCAGGTGGCCGATCTCCCGGGCGCGCTTCTTCGAGATGCCTAGGCGGATCATTTCGTCGTCGGTCCAGAAGGTGCCGTCCACCATCACGCAGTCGGCGTCCCGCATGGCCTCCCCCACGTGGGGCTCGATCTCGCCCAGGCCCGGCGCGTAGAACACGCGGCGGCCGCTCGCCTGGTCGCGGATCAGCACCCCGATGTTGTCGCCGGGGTGGGGGTTGCTGCGGTGGGGCGAATAGGGCGGCGCGGCGCTCTTCAGTGGCAACGCCTCGAAGCGCAGCCCCGGCGCGCCCGCCACCTCGAAGCTCGCACCCTGATTGATGGGCACCCGTTGCCAGTCCACGCCGCAGTAATGGCCGAGGATGTTGAGCAGGGGGTTGCCGGTGGTCAGGTCCTCGCGGACCATGTCGGTGCAGTGCACCTGCAGGCGCCGCCCCTCCCGCAGCATCAGCAGTCCCGTGGTGTGGTCGATCTGCGCATCGATCAGGACCACGCCCACGAAGCCGGTGTCCCGCAACGCCCGGGCCGGCTGGGCGCCGGGGAAGGCGCGGATCTGGGCCAGGATGTCCGGCGAGGCATTGAACAGCACCCAGTTGATGCCGTCAGCGCTGGCGGCGATGGAGGATTGCGTTCTGGGATGGGCGCGCAGCGTCCCCTTGCGTACGCCGTCGCAGTTGCGGCAGTTGCAGTTCCACTGGGGGAATCCCCCGCCGGCGGCGGAGCCGAGGACTTGGATGAGCATGCGCGTCAGCGAAAAAAATGCCGCTCAAGGGCGGCTCGGGTTCCATTCGGGGATTACCGTGGCGGGACCGTGTCCGGCCCCGCCACGAGAGCCGGCCGGCATATCGCCAGCCGACAGGATCTGCTTAGCGGTTGCAGATGTACATCGTGACTTCGAAGCCGTAGCGCATTTCGGTGAAGGCGGGGGTATTCCAGTTCATGGTCATCTCCTTAAGTTTGGGTTGGTTGATCCAATCTCGAAAACAGGACCGATCCCCGTTTTCATGGACACATCATCCGAGACTCAGTCTAAAAGGCCAATCAAAGAAACCCGGAATTTCACTCATGATTTTCATGAATTGTCCGACCAAAATAGTAAGGATAGGTCACATGGGTATTGTCGGGTATCTACAAGTCTTTGAGTTATATAAACTCTCATTTCTAGCCTGAACCGAATCACCGATGAATCAAGTTAGGGATAAGTCCTCCCATTCCGCTGATGTTTTGCATTCCGGCACAGAACCATTTGCCAGCGGCTTGTTGGAAGTGCCGGGCGGACACAGGCTGTATTTCGAGCGCTGCGGACGCCCCGATGGCCTGCCGGTGGTATTGCTGCACGGCGGGCCGGGCAGCGGCTGCAACACTTCCCAGCGGCGGTTCTTCGCCCCGGACATCTGGCACGCCGTGCTGTTCGACCAGCGCGGCAGCGGGCGCAGCCGGCCGGCCGGCAGCATCACGGCCAACACCACCGATGACCTGGTGGCGGACCTGGAGCGGCTGCGCGAGCACCTGGCCATTCCGGCCTGGCTGGTTCTCGGCGGCTCCTGGGGCGCAGCCCTGGCCCTGCGCTACGCGGCAGCCCATCCGGAACGGGTCACCGGGCTGCTGCTGCGGGGCAGCTTTCTGGCCACGGCGCGCGAACTCGAGTGGTTCCTGGAAGGGATGCGGCGCTTCGTGCCGGAGGCCTGGGAAGCCTTCAGCGCCGGCGCCCCGGCACGCGACGCGGCCGGGCTGCTGGACTGGTATCACCGGCGGATCCACGACCCGGACCCGACCGTGAGCGTTCCCGCCGCCCGGGCCTGGAGCGCCTACGAGGGCGCGGTCATGGCGCTCACCGACCCCGGCGCCCCGGCTCCGGCCACGGCCGACGAGTCCGTCCTGGCCCGGCTGCGGGTGCACACCCACTACCTCACCCGGGGCTGCTTCATGCCCGCCGCGGGCGCCCTCCCCGCCCCGGACCGGCTGGCAGGAATACCCGTGACCCTGGTGCATGGCCGGCTGGATTTCGTCTGCCCGGTGGAAAACGCCCTGGCGCTCGCGCGCCGCCTGCCCCACGCACGCCTTCGTCTGCTGGACGGCGCCGGGCATTCGCAGATGGAGCCCGCCGTGGCGCGGGCGCTGGTGGACGAGCTTTCGCTTTTTGCAACCACGCTTTCGGAGGCAAACAGACCATGAACGAGGAAACCTTCAACATGAGCATCCGCAAGTTCCTGAAGAACGCCGGCGTCCGATCGCAGCTCGAAATAGAGCAAGCGGTCACCCGGGCGGTTCAGCAGGGGAAGGTCCGGGGCAACGAGAAGCTGCCGGCGAAAATGACGCTGGAAATCCAGGGGCTCGAACTGAAGGTTGCCTTCGACGGCGTGATCGAACTGGAGTGATTACTTCTCCGGGGGGGCGGTACCGGGCATCAGCGACATGATCTGGCGCCAGTACAGGTCCGCACCCTGGCTGGCCATCTGCACCGTCCGGGCAAGGGCGATGGCGGGCGGCGGCGGCGCGTTGCAGGTCTCCGAGCCCGCCGCCTCCAGGAAGGCAGAGGCCATCTCGCCGAGGGCACTGTTCAGCATGCTGCCGCGCTGCCACATCAGCGCCAGGTCCGCCGGATTGAACTGGAAACCGTTGCCCCCGAACAGGTTCAACCCGCCGCCGATCACGCCGGTCATGGCGCGGCCCATTTCCGCCTGCATTGCGCGCACGAAATGCCCCGAGCCCGGCGGGCCGCTGGCGGCCCACTGCCCCGGCGGAGGCGCCAGGCGGTCCAGCAACGGGCGAAGACGCTCCACCTCGGCGCCGTTTCCACCGACCGCGAGGACCCGCCCCAGTTCGCCGCTCCAGCTGCCGGCGGCAAGGGCCAGGTCCACGAAGCCGATGCCGCGCATCCCCAGGGCCTTGGCGAACAACGCGGCCTCGCGGAAATGCCCTTCCCCGGCGTCCACCAGTATGTCCCCCGCCGCGAGCAGGGGATCGAGGAGCACCAGGGCATGGCCGGTGGCCTCGGCTGAAGCTTGCGCCAGGAATACCGCCCTCGGGGCCGGGAGCGCGTCCACCAGCGCCCGCACGGTTTCCGCATTGACTTCGTCGCTGACGGCTGGGGCAGAGCCCGCGGCGCCCAGCAGGCGCGCCAGATCAGCGGCGGGGGGGGACGCTCCGAGGATGCCGGCGGAGATGCCCGGCTCAGAGGCAGACATGGGTTCTCTCGGGGATGATGGGCGCAGGTATAATCCGGGGAAACTATAACACAGCGCTCCATGGCACTTCCTGAAGCAGTCACCGGTTCGCCGCGGGTTCTTTTCCTCACCTCCGAGCTCCATCCGCTCATGAAGACCGGCGGTCTCGGAGAGGTGAGCGGGGCGCTGCCGCCCGCATTGCGGGAGCTTGGCGCCGACATCCGGGTGCTGATGCCGGGCTACCCGCTGGTGCTGGAGGCGTTGCCGGATCTCAAGCGGCTGCATCGCTTCACGGGCCTCGGGACTTTTCCCGATTGCGACCTGCTGGAGGGGACACTGCACGGCAACGTGCCGCTGTGGGTGATCGACTGCCCCGAGCTGTATGCCCGCGAGGGCGGGCCCTATGCGGACCTGGCCGGCCTCGACTGGCCCGACAACGCCCGGCGCTTCGGGCTGCTCTGCCGCGTCGGCGCCCTGCTGGCGGGAGACGCGAGCCCGCTTCCCTGGCGCCCGCAGATTGCCCATTGCAACGACTGGCAGAGCGGCCTCGTGCCCGCCTACCTCCAGTTCCAGGGCGGCACCCGGGCCGCCACGGTCATGACCATCCACAATGTCGCCTACCAGGGAATCTACCCGCCGGGCAGCGTGGCGGAACTGGGATTGCCGCCGGAGTCCTTCGGCATCAACGGCGTCGAATACTACGGCAACATGTCGTTCCTCAAGGCTGGCCTGTTCTATGCCGATCGCATCACCACGGTGAGCCCCACCTACGCCCGGGAGATACAATCCGCGCCCCTGGGTTTCGGGCTCCAGGGGCTGCTGGCCACGCGCGCCGGCGCGCTCAGCGGTATCATCAACGGCATCGACACCGAGGCCTGGGACCCGGCCCGGGACGCCCTGATTCCCGCCCGGTACTCGGCGCATGATCTGTCCGGCAAGGCCGTCAACAAGCGCGCGTTGCAGCAGGCCATGGGCCTGGACCCGGATCCCGACGTCCCTCTGCTGGGTATGGTGAGCCGCGTGGCGTACCAGAAGGGTGTGGACCTGGTGCTGGAGGCGGCCCCCCGGCTGCTGGCGCTGCACGCGCAACTGGTGATGCTGGGCAGCGGCGATCCGGCCATGGAGCGGGCGCTGCACATGCTGGCGCTGGCCCATCCCGGCAAGGTGGCGACCATGGCCGGGTTCGTGGAGCCGCTGGCCCACCTGATCGAGGCCGGCTCGGACATCTTCCTCATGCCCTCGCGCTACGAACCCTGCGGCCTGAACCAGATGTACAGCCAGCTCTATGGCACCCCGCCGGTGGTTCACGCCACCGGCGGCCTGAATGACACCGTCACCGACTGCACGGCGCAGGCGCTGGCCGAAGGCCGCGCGAGCGGCTTTCTGTTCACCGACCTCAGCGCGAATGGCCTCCTCGCCGCCGTGACCCGCGCCATCGGAATCTGGCGCGACCGCGATGCCTGGCATCGCCTGCAGCGCGCGGGGATGTCCCGGGATTTCAGCTGGCGCGCCAGCGCCCGGCAGTACCTCGAGCTCTACCGCAGTCTCTCCGCCTGATCCGCTGCCGCGAAGCGTTATGCCGACCGGAAAGGTCGGCAATGCTTGAATTTGTCATCGCGCGAGGCTACCCTACGCGCACAATTCCTATTACAGAGGAGAATTTCAAGATGAGCACGACTCGCGCCGGAAACGGCACCCGACGCACCACCACCAAGCCCCGCACCGGCATCACTCCTACCGCTGCAGCCGCCACCCGCAAGCGCACTCGCAGCGTTGCCGATATCAGCATCAGCGCCGAGGAGCGCCAGCGCATGATCAGCGAGGCGGCCTACTATCTCGCCGAGCGCCGCGGCTTCGCGCCCGGACAGGCGATGGCCGACTGGCTCACCGCCGAGGCCGAAGTCACCGTCCTGCTGAAGAAGTAAGAAAGACGCCTCGGCGCCTGGCGGCCAGGCGCCGGCGCCTACAGCCAGACCATCATCCCCATCTCCAGGGGCTGCGTCAGCAGCGCATGGTGCGGATAGGTCCGCACTCGATAGACAAGCTTGCCGCAGAGCTCCGGGGTCAGCTTGAGTGCGAAGCGATGCTCGCCCCCGTCCACGGCACCCGTGAACTGCAGGCGGTGGCGCTGGTTGGCGCTGGTACGGTCGATGCGTGACTCCAGGCCGATCAGCATCTCCACCACCACGTCCTCCGGCGCCAGGCCATTGAGCTTCACCGCCACCTCCAGGTTGAGAGATTCGCCGTAGCCAATCCGCTTGAAGGGCACGTCGAGCCGCCGCAGCGCCACCCCCGGCCACGCCTGCCGGATGCGGGCCTTCCACTGGGCCAGGCGGCGCGCGTTATCGAAGCCGTTGGCGCTGAACTGCGCATGCTGCCGGCCGGCCGGCTCGTAGAACTGGCTCACGTACTGGCCGGTCATGCGCGAGGAGTTGTACACCGGCATCAGCGTCGCCATGGAGCGCTTGGCCATCTTCACCCAGTCCGGGCTGTAACCCATCTTGCTCCGCGCGTAGTAGAGCGGCACCACGTGATCCTGGAGGATCTCGTACAGGGTCTGAACCTCCTCGCGGTCGCGCCGCTCCGAGTCCATGCCCTCGGGGGCCGGCTTGATGGCCCAGCCATTCCTGCCGTCATAGCCCTCGCCCCACCAGCCGTCGAGCACCGAGAGGTTGATCACCCCGTTGATGCCCGCCTTCATGCCCGAGGTGCCACTCGCCTCCAGGGGGTAGATGGGGTTGTTGAGCCACACGTCCACGCCCGAAACCAGGCGCCGCGCCATGCGCAGGTCGTAGCCCTCCACCAGCAGCACCCGCCCCTCGAACTCGGGCATCCGGGTAATCTGGGAGATGCGGCGGATGATCTCGTGGCCGGGCACATCGGCCGGGTGCGCCTTGCCCGCGAAAATGAACAGCACCGGACGTTCGGGGTCCGCGAGCATGATTTCCCGCAGCCAGTTCAGGTTGTCAAACAGCAGCGCCGCCCGCTTGTAGGTGGCGAAGCGGCGCGCGAATCCGATGGTGAGCACGTTGGGGTTCACGGGATCGGCGAAGCGCAGCATCCGGTCCAGGTGCGCTTCCGAGCCGTGGTTGCGGAAGTGCTGGAACCCGAGCCGGTGCCGCATAAGCTGCAGCATCTGCGACTTGAGCGACTGGCGCACGCTCCAGAACACGTGATCCGGCACCTCGTCGACGCGGGCCCAGAACTCGGCGTCGCAGATGCGGTTTCGCCACTCGTGGCCCAGGAAGCGATCGAAGATCTCCATCCACTCGGACGCGAGGAATGTGGGCACGTGCACGCCGTTGGTGACGTAGTCCACCGGGTTCTCATCGGGCTCGACCTGGGGCCACGCGTAGCGCAGGATGTGGGAGGAGACGCCGCCATGGATGCGGGACACGCCGTTGTGGAAGCGGGAGCCCCGCACCGCCAGCGCCGTCATGTTGAAATCGGGGCTGTCCGGGGCGTGCCCCAGAGCGAGCAGTTGCTCCCGCGGCATGCCCACCTCGCGGCAGAATTGCTCGAAGTAATGCCAGATCATGGACTCGGCGAAATGGTCGTGGCCCGCCGGCACCGCGGTGTGGGTGGTGAATACCGTGCTCGCCGCCACCGCTTCCAGGGCGCCGTGGAAGTCCAGCCCCGCCCGCACCAGTTCCCGAATCCGCTCCAGCACCAGGAACGCGGCGTGGCCCTCGTTCATGTGCCACACCGTCGGGTTGAGCCCGATCTCGCGCAGCGCCCGCACCCCTCCCACGCCCAGGATGATCTCCTGCTCGATGCGCATGCGGCGGTCGCCGCCATAGAGCCGGTGCGCGATGTCCCGGTCCTCCGGAGTGTTGCTCTCAAGGTCGGTGTCGAGGAGGTACAGGGTGACGTGCCCCACCTCCGCCTGCCACACCTTGACTTCGACGCTGCGCCCGGGCAGGTCGACGCGGCAGTGGACCTCGGAGCCGTCCGCACGGCGCACCGGCCAGACCGGGAGATCGTCGAAATCCGCGTCCACGTAACTGGACTGCTGGTTGCCGTCCTTGTCGATGGTCTGGAAGAAGTAGCCTTCCCGGAACAGCATGCCCACGCCCACGAAGGGAAGGCATAGGTCGCTCGCCGCCTTGCAATGGTCTCCGGCGAGAATCCCCAGCCCGCCGGAGTAGATCGGCAGGCTCTCGTGGAAGCCGAACTCGAAACAGAAGTAGGCGATCAGGTTGCCGTCGGCCATCCCCCCCGGCGCGCCCGCCCGCGCCCGCTCGCTGCGATAGGTGTCGAAGGCCGAGAGCAGGCGGTGGAAGTTGGACAGGAAAACCTGATCCTCCGCGGCTTCCTTCAGCCGGCGCTCGTCAATGCGCTTTAGGAAGGCCTTGGGGTTGTGCCCCACCGCGTCCCACAGGCCCGGATGCAGGCGCGAGAACAGCGTCCGGGTGGGCCGGTCCCAGCTGTACCAGAGATTGTTTGCCAGTTCCTGCAGACGGGCGAGCTTGGCCGGGATCTTGGGGTTCACTTCCAGGGTGTAGGGCGTGCCGGGCGGCATGGTGGTTCCGATGTTCGTTGGTGTTGGCCCCATTATATCCGGGGGCATTTCGGAAAGAATTCAGTCGAAGCGCAGAAAGCGGTCCCTGTAATAGCGCATTTCCTCGATGGACTCGTAGACGTCCGCCAGGGCCTCATGCTTGCCCTGCTTCACCAGTCCCGCGGCGACCTGCGGGTGCCAGCGGCGGGCGAGTTCCTTGAGCACGCTCACGTCCAGGTTCCGGTAGTGGAAGTAGGCCTCCAGCCGCGGCATGTAGCGGGCAAGGAAACGGCGGTCCTGGCAGATGGAGTTGCCGCAGATGGGGGAGCTTCGGGGCGGCACGTGGTTCTCCAGGAAAGCCAGCATCTGCGCCTCCGCCGCGGCCTCGTCCAGGGTCGAGGCCCGCACCTTCTCCACCAGCCCGGAGCGGGCATGGGTGGCCTTGTTCCAGGAGTCCATCGCTTCGAGCACCGCGTCCGGCTGGCGCACCACCAGCACCGGGGCCTCGGCCACGGTCTCCAGGGTCTGGTTGGTGACCACCATGGCCACCTCCAGGATCCGGTCCCGGTCGGGGTCGAGCCCGCTCATCTCCATGTCCAGCCAGATGAGGTTGTTGGGGTCCTGTGCCATAATCGCGCCGGGAATTTCGAGCGTGCCATTGTGTCATAGGCAATGACCCGCATCCACCCGCCTCCCGAACAATGAACACGTTTACCCTCGTTTTCCTCGCCGCCCTCGCCCTGTCCCTCGGCACCCGCCTATGGCTGGCGCGCCGGCACATCCGCCACGTCCTGGCCCACCGCGAGCGTGTGCCGGACGCCTTCGCCGAGGCGATCAGCCTGGAGTCCCACCGCAAGGCCGCCGACTACACCGCAGCCAGGACCCGCCTGATGTCCGCGCATGCGGCGTTCGACGCCCTGGTGCTGCTGGCGCTCACCCTGGGCGGCGGCCTGCAGGCGATCTGGAATCTGTGGGCGGGAATCCTCGATGCTGACCTCGCCACCGGCATCGCCTTCATCGTCAGCGTCACCGCCCTGATGTCGGCCCTGGACATCCCCTTCGGGCTGTGGCGCGCCTTTGTGCTGGAGGCCCGCTTCGGCTTCAACAAGATGACCCTGGGCACGTTCTTCTCCGACATGGCAAAGCAGGCCGCCGTGGGCGCGGCCCTGGGCATACCCCTTCTGGGGCTGGTGCTGTGGCTGATGGGGCGCGCCGGCGAGCTCTGGTGGCTGTACGCGTGGCTTGCCTGGGTCGGCTTCAACCTGTTCCTGCTGGCGGTGTATCCCTCGTGGATCGCCCCCCTGTTCAACAAGTTCACCCCCCTGGAAGAGGGCGAGCTCAAGCAACGCATCGAGCGCCTGCTGGCACGCTGCGGCTTCGCTTCCCGGGGGCTGTTCGTGATGGACGGCTCGCGGCGCTCCAGCCACGGCAACGCCTACTTTACCGGCTTCGGCCGCACCAAGCGCATCGTGTTCTTCGACACGCTGATCACCCGCCTGGAGGGCCCCGAGATCGAGGCGGTGCTGGCCCACGAGCTGGGGCATTTCAAACTGCGCCACGTGGTGAAGCGCACCACCCTCACCTTCCTGCTGAGCCTGGGCTTCCTGTGGCTGCTTGGCCAGGCGATGCAGCAGCAGTGGTTCTACGGTGGACTCGGCGTCACCACGCCCTCCACCGCCATGGCGCTGCAG
>DASTHR010000038.1:0-5308 GCA_035718105.1 Burkholderiales bacterium | reverse complement strand
CGAGATCGAGGCGGTGCTGGCCCACGAGCTGGGGCATTTCAAGCTGCGCCACGTGGTGAAGCGCACCACCCTCACCTTCCTGCTGAGCCTGGGCTTCCTGTGGCTGCTTGGCCAGGCGATGCAGCAGCAGTGGTTCTACGGGGGGCTCGGCGTCACCACGCCCTCCACCGCCATGGCGCTGCAGCTGTTCATGATGGTGGTTCCGGTGTTCGCCTTCCTGCTGCAGCCGGTGGCGGCGCTGATCTCCCGCAGGCACGAGTACGAGGCCGACGCATTTGCCGCGCGCCACGCCGCGGCCGGCGACCTGGTGACGGCGCTGGTGAAGCTCTACCGCGACAATGCCTCGACCCTGACCCCGGACCCCCTGCACTCGGCGTTCTACGACTCGCACCCGCCGGCCTCCCTGCGGGTGGCGCGGCTGCAGGGCGCGGCGCATAATTCCTGATCCCAACCGTTTCCCGGGAAGCACCCATGAAACCGATCCATGCCGCATTCACGCTGTTTTGCCTCGCCGCCCCGGCGCTCGCGGCCGAGCCCTTCCCCAAGGGCAATCCCAAGGCCGGGGAGAAGCTGATGACGCAGGCGAAATGCGACAGCGCCTGTCACGCCTCCCTGGCGGGCGGCGACGGGAGCTCCATCTACACCCGCGCCTCGCGCAAGGTGAAGACCCCGAGCCAGCTGCTCACCCAGGTCCGCTTCTGCAACACCCAGCTCGGCACCAACTGGTTCCCCGAGGACGAGGAACATGTTGCGGCCTACCTCAACCAGCGTTACTACAAGCTGAAATGAGCCGCGCCCCCGCTCCGCGATGAGCCGCGGAGTACCGGCGGTTCCGGGAACCATCGTCGCGTCCTTCGGCCGCGGCTATCTGGTGGAACTCGAAGGCGGCTCCCTGCTGGAGTGCGTGAATCGCGGCAAGAGGGGCGGACTCGCCTGCGGCGACCGGGTCAGGGTGACACCCGGCGCCCCCGGCCAGGGCGCAATCGAGCAGGTGGAGCCCCGCGCCTCCCTGCTTTATCGCAGCGACCCTTTCCGGGAGAAGCTGATCGCCGCCAACGTGACCCAGGCGGCCATCGTCGTCTCCGGCCATCCCCCGTTCAGCGAGGAACTCCTGAACCGCTGCCTGGTGGCGGCCGGGTGCCAGGGCATCCAGGTCCTGATCGTGCTGAACAAGGCGGACCTGGAGCCGGAGACACGGCGCGCCCTGGCGGCTCTCTCGCCCTACGCCGGCCTGGGCTACCCCCTGATTCCTATCTGCGCGAAGCACGACGTCAAGCCCCTGCGGGAGCGGCTGCAGGGACACTGCACCGTCCTGGTGGGGCAGTCGGGAATGGGCAAGTCCACCCTCATCAACGCCCTGGTCCCGGGGGCGGCCGCGCCGACGCGCGAGATCTCAAAGGCGCTGGGCGCGGGGCGCCACACCACCACCCACGCCCGGCTCTACCACCTGGACCGGGAGAGCCATGTCATCGACTCCCCCGGCATGCAGGAATTCGGCCTGCATCACCTGACGGGCGCGGACATGGCGGAGGCCTTTCCAGAGTTCCGTCCGCTGCTGGGACAGTGCCGCTTCAACGACTGCCGCCACACCGGGGAGCCCGGCTGCGCCATCGCCCGGGAAGTGCAGGCCGGCGCCATCAGCGCCCAGCGGCTGGAGTTCTACCGGCGGATGCTGCCCATGGCGAAGAAGCCGGATCGCGGATCGCGCCGCGGGGGTTGAGCAGGGCATTGAGCCGGCGCGGGGTCGCGCAATCCGCGATCCCCGATCCGAGAAACTAGCCCACCCAGTGGGCGATGCTCAGCAGCAGTATGAGCAGCATCCAGATCACCAGGGTGCGCCACAGCAGCCCGATCCCGCTCTGCAGGAAGTCCGCGTCGGCCTCCTCCCCGGTGCCCATCTCTGGCCGGTAGTTCAGGCCGCCATGCTGGTGCAGCGCCTCTCCCAGCCTGACCCCCAGCGCCCCGCCGCCGGTGGCGAGCAGCACGCCGACCGCCTGCGGGGCCCAGGAGGCGGCCTGGGTGCGCCAGCAGTAGATGGCGTCCTCGAAATCGCCCGCGATGGCGAAGCTGAGCGCGGTGAGGCGCACCGGCACCCAGTCCATGATCTCGAAGGCGCGCACGGCAAACTGGCCAAAGGCGCCGGCGTCCTCGCTTGCCCGCCCCCCCCAGCGCTCCGCGAGCATCGCCGAGGCACGGTAGGCGGCCGCACCCGCCGGCCCGAACACGGTGAACCACGCGATCACGCCGAACACGTAGCGGTGGGACAGCAGCAGGCCCTCCTCGATGGCGACCCGCGCCGTCTCGCCGCGGGTGAACTCCCCGGCGGACTGCGGCCGGATCCGGGCCAGCAGCTCGCGGGCGGCGGGAAGGTCGTCCCGTGCGAGGGCCTCCTGCAGGTCGGTGAAATGGTGGCTGAACTTGCGGAAGCCCATGGTGGCGTAGAGCACCGCGACGCACCATGCCCACTCCAGCGCCAACGCCATGCTCCCGGCCAGCACCTGGATCAGGGCCACGGCGGCGGCGAGCGGCACCACCCCCAGCACCCAGGCGATCATTCCGTGCCGCGACTCGCCGGCATTGAACTGGCGCTCTAGCTGCTGCGCGTAGGAAGAAAAAAGCAGCGCCACCGCGTTGTCGCGGTCCAGGGCGCGCCATTGCTCCATCAGCAGCGCGGCAACTAGGGACAGGAAGGTCATTTATCGTCTGGCAGGGGAAGCCTGCGCCGTATGATAACCAAACACGGCGCCGCGCGGCGCGGACGCTTCAGTCCCGGGCCGGCGGATAGCGGATGGCGGTGATCTCCAGCTCGACGTTCCCCGCGGGGCGCTGCCAGGTCACGATATCGCCGATGCGCGCGCCGAGCATCGCCTTGGCCAGGGGGGATACCCAGCTCACCTTGCCGCCGGCGGCGTCCGCCTCGTCCTCGCCGACAATGGCGAACTCCCGGGTCACGCCCTCCGGATCCAGAACCTCCACCGTCGCGCCGAACAGAACTTCGTCGCCGGACTGGCTGCCCGGATCCACCACCACCGCTCGATCGATGCGGCCCTTGAAGTAATGGATGTCGCGCTCCAGCTCGGCGAGCTGCTGCTGGCGCCTGGGATCCTCGGTCACGTCGCCGAGGGCATCGCGCTTCGCCTCCAGCGCCTTCAGGCGCGCGCGCAACCACTCCAGCCCCGCGGGGGTGATGTAGTTGGGGTTCTCGCTCTGCGGGCGCTCCAGCACCTCGTCCGGAGGCGAATCGGGTTCCTTGACGAATGCTCGGCTCATATGTGCAAATCCACCAGCTGCAAGTATAGCCCAGCGCCGGCTAGTCGCCCTTCGCAACGCCCGCCTGCACCAGGCGCGCCCGCAGCAGGCGGGCCACCGCCTGCGGCTCGACGCCCACCAGGTAGCCGCGCTTTCCGCCATTGATATAGATGCACGGCAGGTCCAGGATGCTGCGCTCCATGCACACGGGAATCGGCTTGCGCGTGCCGAAGGGCGAAGTGCCGCCCACCAGGTAACCGGTGTGGCGCGTGGCCGCCTCCGGGCTGCAGGGGGCGATGGACCGCATGCCCAGCTCCCGCGCCAGGCGCCGGGTAGAGACCTGCATGTCGCCGTGCATCAGCACGATCAACGGCTCCCCGCGCTCGTTCTCCATCACCAGGGTCTTCACCACGGCGTGCTCGTCCACCGCGAGTTCCCGCGCGGAGACGGCGGTGCCGCCGTGCTCCTCGTAGGCGTAGAGGTGATCGGTGAAGGCCAGGCCCGCGGCGCGCAGGGCGCGCACCGCCGGCGTGACCGGCGCCTTGTCCTTGCTCATCGTGCCGCCAGGTCTGCGGGTTCGTCTATGTCCAGCAGCACGCCGGGGTCGTCGCACTCCACCGCCACCACCGCAGCCGCGTGCCGGATAAGCAGGGCGCGGGCGCCCTGGTCTCCGCCCAGGGCCAGCAGTTCCTCCCGCAGCGCCGCTGCGAAGCCCACCGGGTGCCCACGGCGCCCGGCGTGCACGGGTGCCGCGATCGGCGCCCCGCGCTCCAGGGCCCGCGCCACCCCTGCCACGGTCGGCGGGCGGATGAACGGCATGTCCGCCAGCGCCACCAGCCAGCCGTCGGCCCCGGCGGCCTGGGCCACGCCCCAGGCCAGGCTCGCGCCCATGCCCTCCCCGGCGCGGGGGCAGGCGCTCACCCGCGCGCCCTCGTACTCCAGCAGCCGCGCGAGGGCGTCGTCGTCCCGCCTCAGCACCGCAACCACCGCCGGCACCGCGGCCCGCAGGCTGCGCAGCGCCGCCACCGCCATGGGGGTACCGTCGGCAAGCGGATGCAGCAGCTTGTCCGCGCCGAAGCGCGAGCTGCGCCCCGCGGCCAGGAAAACCCCGCTAAGCACCGGCGGCGACGCGCTGCTGCGTTTCGGCGGCCCCAAGCACGATGCCATGGCGCAGTGCCGTGATCTCCGCGAGCACCGCGATCGCGATCTCCGGGGGCGTGCGGCTGCCCAGGCGCAGGCCGACCGGCCCGTGCAGACGGGCAATTTCCGCCGGCGTCAGGTCCAGCAGCTCCAGCCGCTTGCGGCGCTTGTCGTTGTTCGCCTTCGAGCCCAGGGCGCCGACGTAGAACGCGGCGGACTTCAGCGCTTCCATGAGTGCCATGTCGTCCAGCTTCGGATCATGGGTGAGCGCCACCACCACGGTGCGGGCGTCGGGAACAAGCTCCCGCACCACGTCATCGGGCATGCCCCCGGACAGGTCCGCCCCCGGGACGCCCCACTGCGAGGCGTAGTCCTCGCGGGGATCGCACACCAGCACCTGGTAATCCATGGCCAGGGCGAACTCCGCCAGGTAGCGGGAGAGCTGGCCGGCGCCGATGATCAGCAGCCGCCAGCGGGGGCCGTAAACCGCGGTGAGCACCCGGCCGTCGAAGGACAGCGACTGGCCGGGGCGGGCCGGCGCCACCGTGGCGCGGCCGCTCGCCAGTTCCAGGCTGCGCGCAACGGGACGGCGCTCCTCGATGCCCGCCAGCACCGGCGCCAGTGCCGCAGCCTCGCGCATCGGTTCCACCACCAGCTCCAGGGTGCCGCCGCAAGGCAGCCCGAGGCGCCGCGCCTCGTCGGCCGTGACGCCATAGGTCACGGTGCCCGGCGCGGGCGGAAAAGCCTCTCGGATGCGGGCCACCAAGTCCTCCTCGACGCAGCCACCGGACACCGAACCGGCAAAGCGCCCGTCCCCGGCGACGGCCAGCATCGCACCCACCGGGCGCGGCGAGGAACCCCAGGTCTTCACCACCGTGGCGAGGGCCACCGGTACGCGTTCCGCCAGCCAGCGGTGTGC
>DASTHR010000037.1:0-5970 GCA_035718105.1 Burkholderiales bacterium | reverse complement strand
CCAGAAGGACGGGCAGGAGGTGGAGCAGCAGGCGCAGAGGATGCACTCGTAGAGCCCCTCCAGCTCGGCTCGCTCCTCCGGCAACTGCAGACGCTCGGTCTCGGGTGCCGGCTCATTGTTGATCAGGTAGGGCTTCACCGAGTGGTACTGCTTGAAGAACTGGGTCATGTCCACGATCAGGTCGCGGATGATGGGCATGCCCGGCAGGGGCCGCAGCTGCACGGGCTCCTTGAGGTCGGCGACCTTGGTGATGCAGGCCAGGCCATTCTTGCCGTTGATGTTGATGGCGTCGGAGCCGCACACGCCCTCGCGGCAGGAGCGCCGGAAGGACAGGGTGTCGTCCTGGACCTTGATGCGCACCAGGGCGTCCAGCAGCATCTTGTCGGTGGGCTCCAGCTGGACGTCATAGTCCTGCATGTAGGGCTTCGCGTCCTTGTCCGGATCGTAGCGGTAGATGCTGAATCTCATGGCTCGTTTGCTCCAGTGTCGTTGCTCAACGCTATCGTGTCAGCGAATCATCGGCCAGGGAGTGTTGTGTCGAGGGGCGATCGGCCCAGCCCCGCGGCCTGCCACTGCCGGGAAAGCCGTGTTTCACCCGCTCACTCCCGCGCCCATTCACTCAATTGCGCCCTAGAACGTCCGCTTCTTCGGCTGGAACATTTCCACCGACAGAGGCTTGGCGTGCACCGGCTTGTAATCCAGGCGGTGCCCTTCGCTGTAGAACAGGGTGTGCTTCATCCAGGTCCCGTCGTCGCGCTCATGGAAATCCGCCCGGTCGTGCGCGCCGCGGGACTCCTTGCGCGCCTCCGCCGAGATCATGGTGGCGACCGCGACCTCGATCAGGTTGTCCAGCTCCAGGGCCTCGACCCGCGCGGTGTTGAACACTTTCGAGCGGTCCCTGATGGCGGTGTGACGGGAGCGGGCCTGCACTTCCTTGATGCGCGCCACCCCCTTCTCCAGCATGTCCGGGAAGCGGAACACGCCGCAGTGCTCCTGCATGGTCCGCTGCATGGCGAGGCGCACCTCGTGAACCCCCTCGCCGTCCTTCTGGCCGTCGAGGCGCGCGATGCGCGCGAGAGTCTTGTCCTCGGCATCCTTGGGCAGTTCCTTGCGCGCCCGGCCATCCTTTTTCAGGGTCTCCACCACGTGGTCGCCCGAGGACTTTCCGAACACCACCAGGTCGAGCAGGGAGTTGGTACCCAGGCGGTTGGCCCCGTGCACCGACACGCAGGCGCACTCGCCGGCGGCGTACAGCCCCTGCACCACCGCCTCGGGGTCAGCGCCCCTGGGCGCCACCACCTGGCCGTGGTAGTTGGTGGGGATGCCACCCATCATGTAGTGGCAGGTGGGCACCACCGGGATCGGCTCCTTGATCGGGTCCACGTTGGCGAACTTGATGGCAATCTCGCGGATCGAGGGCAGCCGCTGGTTGATGACCTCCGGCCCCAGGTGGTCGAGCTTGAGCAGCACGTGGTCCGCGTTGTTGCCGCAGCCGCGGCCTTCCTTGATCTCGGTGGCCATGGCCCGCGCCACCACGTCCCGGGGCGCCAGGTCCTTGAGCGTGGGCGCATAGCGCTCCATGAAGCGCTCGCCGTTCTTGTTGAGGAGGTAGCCCCCCTCGCCGCGCACGCCCTCGGTGATGAGCACGCCGGCGCCGGAGACCCCGGTCGGGTGGAACTGCCAGAACTCCATGTCCTCAAGGGGGATGCCGGCGCGCGCCGCCATGCCCAGGCCGTCGCCGGTGTTGATGAAGGCGTTGGTGGAGGAATGGAAGATGCGCCCCGCGCCGCCGGTGGCGAGCACCGTGGCCCGCGCCTCCAGGACATAGATCTCGCCGGTCTCCATCTCCAGGGCGGTAACGCCCAGCACGTCGCCGTCCTGGTCGCGAATCAGGTCCAGGGCCATCCACTCCACGAAGAACTGGGTGCCCGCTCGCACGTTGCGCTGGTACAGGGTGTGGAGCATGGCGTGCCCGGTGCGGTCGGCGGCCGCGCAGGAGCGGATCGCGGGGGTCGCCCCGTAATTCTGGGTGTGGCCGCCGAAGGGCCGCTGATAGATCTTGCCGTTGGGCAGCCGGTCGAAGGGCATGCCGAAGTGCTCAAGCTCGATCACCACCTCGTTGGCCTTGCGGCACATGAACTCGATGGCATCCTGGTCGCCCAGGTAGTCGGAGCCCTTCACGGTGTCGAACATGTGCCAGTGCCAGTGGTCGTCCGTGGTGTTGCCCAGGGACGCGGCCACCCCTCCCTGCGCCGCCACCGTGTGGGAGCGCGTGGGGAACACCTTGGTCAGCACCGCGGTCTTAAGGCCGCCTTCCGCAAGCTGCAGCGCCGCCCGCAGGCCGGCGCCGCCGGCGCCCACCACCACCGCATCGAACCTTCTCTTTGCCAGTGCCATCACAGACTCCAGAGGATTTGCGCGGACCACACCGTGAACAGCACCAGCGCCAGGATCACCAGCACCTGGGCCGTGAGGCGCACGCCCGTGGCTTGGACGTAGTCCATGAGGATGTCGCGCACGCCGATCCAAGCGTGGTAGTAGAGCGACAGCAGGAACAGCATGGTGGCGAGGCGCATCCACTGGTTGGCGAACAGCGCCTTCCACGCCGCGTGGTCCATGACCGGCTGCGCCAGCAGCAGCGCGACGAACAGCAGCACGTACAGCGCCATCACCGCGGCGGTGACGCGCTGGGCCAGCCAGTCGCGCAACCCGTAGTGCGCGCCGACGACGACTTTTTTCACCATAGCCGCACTCCCAGGATCAGCGTGAGGGCCAGGCTCACCGCCAGCACCGCGCCGCTGCTGGCGCGCGCCTTCTCCAGGGTGAGACCGTAACCGAGGTCGAGGGCGAGGAAGCGGATCCCCGCGCACAGGTGGTGCAGGAACGCCCACAGCAGCCCGAACAGGATCAGCCTGGCGAGGGGATTCGCCACCACGGCCTGAAACACGGCGTAGGACTCCGGCGAGCCCAGGGAGAGCTGCAGCAGGTAGAGCAGAAACGGCAGCAGCAGGAACAGGCCGGCGCCGCTCACGCGGTGCAGGATTGACACGAACCCCGGCAGGGGCAGGCGGATCTTCGGCAGATCCAGGTGCTTCGGTCTCTTCTTCACGGTCATCGGTTGGTGTCCTCGGCTGGTCCGGCCGTCAATGTTCAGACGATCTTGTTGACGTAGGAATAGTCCTTGGTGTTGCACAGGGTCCTGCGCACCTCCACCGGACGGTCGCCGTAGGTGTAGGACACGCGGTCTATCGAAAGCAGGGGGGAATTCGGGGCCACGCCCAGCAATCGCGCAGGCTCGCCCAGGGCGGCGACGGCCTTGATCTGCTCGGCAACCTGCAGGATCTGGATGCCGTAAGCCGACTCGAACATGCTGTACATCCTGCAGTTGAACTCCCGGATCTTCTCGGCGTTGAGGCCCTTGAACAGGCCGGCGGGCAGCAGGACCTCGTCGTACATGACCGGCACGCCCTCCATGCGCATGATGCGGGTGATCACCACCAGGGTTGCGCCCTTGCTCACCTCGAGCAACCGGGCCGAGTCGGCATCGGCCTTGCTGCGATGGCAGGACAGCAGATCGCCCTCGGAGTGTATCCTTCCGCCTTTATCCGGGTAAATGCGTAGGAAATGGAACTTCCGGCGCTCTTCCGCGTGCGACGCAACAAAAGTCCCTTTGCCCTGGTGCCGGACGAGGAGATTCTCCTGGGCCAGCTCGCTGATGGCCTTGCGCACCGTGCCTTGGCTCACATGGAAGCGCTGCGCAAGCTCGATTTCGCTCGGGATCGCCTCCCCGGGCCCCCACTCGCCGGATATCAGGCTCTGGGTGATCAGCATTTTTATCTGCTGATACAAAGGCCTGAACGTCGGCGCGGAGTTCGGGGTGGCCATAGCGGCGCTTATTCTTGCATAAAAAAAGTCACACGTCCAGAATTGATGTATCTTATATAAGACTTATGATTTTCGTTGACACAGCTAAGAACAGTTCCTAATATTGCGGCGCAGCATTTTTGCCGGAAAACACCGACCCCAATGGGGGCAAGCCAGGACGCAGCAAGCCGCAGACTGAGCAATAATCACCACCTCACAAACCCTTACTTCTTAAGCCAGGAGCCCAAGCCATGAAACGTCCCGTCCGCGTCGCCGTCACCGGAGCCGCCGGCCAGATCGGTTACGCCCTGCTGTTCCGCATCGCCTCCGGGGAGATGCTCGGCAAGGACCAGCCCGTCATCCTGCAGATGCTGGAACTGCCCATGGAGAAGCCGCAGAAGGCCCTCGCCGGCGTGATGATGGAACTGGAAGACTGCGCCTTCCCCCTGCTTGCGGGCATGGTGGGCACCGGCGACCCCAAGGTGGCGTTCCGGGACGTGGACTACGCGCTGCTGGTGGGCGCCCGGCCCCGCGGCCCCGGCATGGAGCGCAAGGACCTGCTGGCGGAGAACGCAAAGATATTCACAGAGCAGGGCCGCGCCCTGAACGAAGTGGCCTCCCGCAACATGCGCATGATCGTGGTGGGCAACCCCGCGAACACCAACGCCTACATCGCCATGAAGTCGGCGCCTGACCTGCCGAAGAAGAACTTCACGTCCATGATGCGCCTGGACCACAACCGCGCGGTGTCACAACTCGCCACCCGCACCGGCAAGACCGTGTCCGAAATCCAGAAGATGGTGGTGTGGGGAAACCACTCCCCCACCATGTACCCGGACATCCGCTTCGCCACCGTGGCGGGCCAGAACGCCAAGGCCCTGGTGAACGACGACGCCTGGTACAAGAACACCTACATTCCCACCGTCGGCAAGCGCGGCGCCGCCATCATCGATGCCCGCGGCGCCTCCTCCGCGGCCAGCGCCGCCAACGCCGCCATCGACCACATGCGCGACTGGGTGCTGGGCACCAACGGCGGCTGGGTGACCATGGGCATTCCCTCCGACGGAAGCTACGGCATCCCCGAGGACACCCTGTACGGCTTCCCGGTGACCTGCGCTAATGGCGAGTACACCCTGGTGAAAGGCCTGGAGATCGATCCCTTCTCCCGGGAAAAGATGGACGCGACCCTCAAGGAGCTGAGCGAAGAGCGCGAAGGGGTGAAACACCTGCTGCCCTGAGGCGATCGAAAAAAACTGAGGACAAACGACGGCCCGGGTGTCCCCCGGGCCGTGTTGTTTTCTGCTACCCGGCCCGATCCGGGCGCTGCAGTATGACCAGGAGGCCTCGCGACGCCCGGCCCCGCGTCAGCACCGGCAGCGCTCTGGCGGTGGCAAGCATGGGCCGCTCCAGCAGCAGCACCTGGGCCGACACGAAATACTCCCGCTCCGGGCTGATGGCGTCCCCGCGGTAGCGCAACTCGAACAGCAGCGGCGACGGGCGCTCCCGGCCCTCCATCGTTTGCTCCGCGATCATCACCGGCGCGGCGCCGGGCCGGGAAACTTCCTCGAGCCTCACCACCAGCACGGCGCCCGGCGGCAACAGCGCGGGCTCGTCCCAGGCGATGCTCCCCGAAACCGTGCCGTCCGCGACCCCGGGACCGAACCAGCTCCCGGATCCGCAGCCCGCCAGCAGCAGCGCGACAAGCCCCGCCAGCGCGCCGCGCCGAGAACTTCGCTCACCCATCATTCGGTCTCCTTTTCTCCCAGCACCTGCCGCAGCAGGTTCGATTCCCGCCGGTAAAAGCCCTCGGTATGGAAGGTCTCCGGCAGCCGGAACAGTTCATAGTCCAGGTGGTGGCACAACTCGTGCAGCAGCGTACGCAGGAAGCTGCGAAAGGCCACCACCCGCTTCTGCCGCGCCGTGCGCATCCACACGGAAATTCTGCCAGGCTCCGCCTCCAGGGGCTCGTACAGCCCGTGCAGTTCCCCCCACTGCGCGCTGGGACGCACCGCGTGCACCGCGACGCGCACCCGGGGCACGCCGAGCGCCGCGCAGAGCGCGTCCAGCAGTTCCTGCCCTGCCCGCTCCAACTCCTCGCGCCGCTCC
>DASTHR010000036.1:0-9377 GCA_035718105.1 Burkholderiales bacterium | reverse complement strand
CGCCGCCCAGGAGAAGGCCCAGAAGCTGGACGGGCTGATGCTCCAGATCACGCGCAAGGCGGGCGTGGACGGCAAGCTGTTCGGCTCGGTGACCAACATCGACATCTCGGATGCGCTCAAGGCCCAGGGCCACGATGTGCCGCGCGCGTCCATACGCATGCCGCAGGGGCCGATCAAGCAGATCGGCGACTACCACCTGAGCATCGGCCTGCACAGCGACGTGGTGGTGGCCATCACCGTCTCCGTGCTGGGCGAGTCGACCTAACGAGTACCGGGGCCGCGGCGGCACCCCGGTCGGCGCCAACGGACGGGAGGGATTTTCCTCCCGTCTTTTTTTGGGCGTCTTGCGTAGGATTGCCCGGTGGTAGAATGCCCGGTAACGCGATCCTCGATCCTCGATCGGCAATCCTGACCCCACATGGCCCAGAACGTCGCGCCCCTGGCGCGTGACCCGCAGCTCGAGGCCATCCGCCAGCCGCCGCACTCGCTGGAGGCGGAGCAGGCCGTCCTCGGCGGGCTGCTGATCGACAACGCGGCCTGGGACCGCATCGCCGACTCCGTTGCGGAGGGCGACTTCTACCGCCACGACCACCGCCTGGTTTTCCGGGCCATCTCCAGGCTCATCAACGACAGCAAGCCCGCCGACGTGATCAGCGTGGCGGAGATGCTGCGCATCGGCGGGGAGCTCGAAAGCGCGGGAGGAATCCCCTACCTTGGCGGCCTGGCCCAGAACACCGCCTCCAGCGCCAACATCCGCCTCTATGCCGAGATCGTCCGCGAGCGGGCGGTGATGCGCAAGCTGGCGGAGGTGGGCGCGCAGATCGCCGAGGCGGCCTACGCGCCGGCCGGCAAGAGCATGCAGGAGCTGCTCGACGAGGCGGAGCAGCGCGTGTTCCAGATCGCGGAGTCCGGGGCGCGCAGCAAGCAGGGCTTCGTCGGGCTGCAGCCGCTGCTCAAGCAGGTGGTGGACCGCATCGAGACCCTCTACAGCCTCGACAACCCCAGCGACGTCACCGGGGTGCCCACCGGCTTTGTGGACCTGGACCGCATGACCTCGGGCCTGCAGCCCGGCGACCTGATCATCGTCGCCGGCAGGCCGAGCATGGGGAAGACGGCGTTCGCGCTGAACATCGCCGAGCATGTGGCGCTCAAGGACAAGAAGCCGGTGGCGGTGTTCAGCATGGAAATGGGGGGCACCCAGCTCGCCATGCGGCTGCTGGGTTCGGTGGGCAAGCTCGATCATCACAAGGTGCGCACCGGGCGACTGCAGGACGAGGACTGGCCGCGGCTCACCGAGGCGCTGGGCCTGCTGGACGGGGCCCCGATTCACATCGACGAGACGGCAGCCCTGAACGCGCTGGAGTTGCGGGCGCGGGCGCGGCGGCTCTACCGCCAGTGCGGCGGCCTTGGGCTGGTGGTGGTGGACTACCTGCAGCTGATGTCGGCGTCGAGCCAGGGCGAGAATCGCGCCACCGAGATATCCGAGATCTCGCGCTCACTCAAGGCGCTGGCCAAGGAGCTCGCGGTGCCTGTGATCGCGCTCTCGCAGCTCAACCGCAGCCTGGAGCAGCGCCCCAACAAGCGGCCGGTGATGTCCGACCTGCGCGAGAGCGGCGCCATCGAGCAGGACGCGGACGTGATCCTGTTCATCTATCGCGACGAGGTCTACAACCCCGACACGCCGGACAAGGGCAAGGCCGAGATCATCATCGGCAAGCAGAGGAACGGCCCCATCGGCAAGGTGGACCTCACCTTCCTCGGCGCCTTCACGCGTTTCGAGAATTTTGCCGACCCCGGACGCTACTAGGCGCGGGACTGCCTCCCGCGTCCCGTAGCGCGCCGGCCACGAGCTTGTCATGACCTGGCTCTGGCTCGCCCTGGCCTGCGCTTTTCTGGTGGCGCTGGCCGACGCCCTTTCCAAGCGGCACCTCGCCGGCTACACCGCCCGCGAGATGGCCATGGTGCGCTTCGGCATCGGCGGCCTGCTGCTGTTGCCGTTCGCCTTTTCCCATCCTCTCGCAGAACTGCCGTGGGAGTTCTGGGGCTGGATGGCGGCGCTGGTGCCGCTGGAAGTCTCGGCCGTGGTGCTGTACATGCGTGCGATCCGGGACCATCCGCTGTCCCTCACCCTGCCTTATCTCGCTTTCACCCCGGTGTTCACGACCGTCACGGGCTACGTGCTTCTCGGTGAGACGGTGTCGGCCCGGGGCCTGGCCGGCATCCTGCTGGTGGTGGCCGGAGCGTGGCTGCTGAACCTGAATCGCGGGGGCAGCGGCGATGCCATGGAGCCCTTTCGCGCCATCACCCGGCAGCGCGGCGCGCGGCTGATGCTGGCGGTGGCCGCGATCTACTCGGTCACGGCGGTGATGGGCAAGGGCGCGCTCAACTACATGCCGGCCTCCGCCTTCGGGCCGTTCTACTTCGCGCTGCTGGGCGCGGCGACCCTGGTGGCCTTCGGCGCCCGCCACAAGGGTGCGCTGCGCTTGCTGGTGCGCAAACCCGGCTGGCATCTCGCCATCGGTGCCGTGATGGCGGCCATGGCCGTCACTCACTTCCGGGCGCTGGAACTGGTGCAGACCGCCTACATGATCACCGCCAAGCGCACCAGCCTGCTGTTCGCCATGGTGCTGGGGGCGCTCTGGTTCGGCGAGCGCAACCTCCGGCGCAACCTGCTGGCAGGGTCCCTCATGGTGGCGGGCGTGGCGCTGGTGGCGCTGTGAAGCCGACGGCGGCACGGGAGTGTTCCCGCCCCGCGGAAAGTCGCCGCGCTGCCGATTCCGCATGCGGCGGCCCGTCGGCGGGGAGACGCCGCGGAGGCGGGCGGCCAACGGCCTGCTAAAGCACTTCAGCCGCGTGGTCGGCGAGGCGCGAGCGCTCGCCCCGCTGCAGCGTGATATGGCCGCTGTGGGGCCAGTTCTTGAAGCGGTCCACGACGTAGGTCAGGCCGGAACTGCCCTCGGTGAGGTAGGGGGTGTCGATCTGGGAGATGTTGCCCAGGCACACCACCTTGGTGCCGGGGCCGGCGCGGGTCACCAGGGTCTTCATCTGCTTCGGCGTCAGGTTCTGCGCCTCGTCGATGATGAGGAACTTGTTGATGAAGGTGCGCCCGCGCATGAAGTTCAGCGACTTCACCTTGATCCGGGAGCGGATCAGGTCGCGGGTGGCGGCGCGGCCCCATTCGCCGGCCTCCTCGTCGGTCTTGTTGAGCACGTCGAGGTTGTCCTCCAGCGCCCCCATCCAGGGAGTCATCTTTTCCTCCTCGGTGCCGGGGAGATAGCCGATGTCCTCGCCGATGGGCACCGTCACCCGGGTCATGATGATCTCCGAGTAGATCTTGGACTCCAGGGTCTGCGTTAGACCGGCGGCCAGGGTAAGCAGGGTCTTGCCGGTGCCGGCCTGCCCCACCAGGGTCACGAAATCGATCTCCGGATTCATGAGCAGGTTCATGGCGAAGTTCTGCTCCCGGTTGCGGGCGTTGATGCCCCACACGGCGTTGCGCTGGTGGCCGAAGTCGCGGATGGTGGCGAGCACCGCGCTCCTGCCTGTCTGCTCGCGCACGACCGCGTGAAACGGCTTGTCACTCTCCTGGTACACGAACTCGTTCACCAGCAGGCTGGGGCACAGCGGGCCCTTGACGCGGTAGTAGGTGAGGCCGCCCTGCTGCCAGGATTCCATCTCGCGCCCGTGCTTGTCCCAGAAATCGGCCGGCAGCTCGCGCAGGCCGGAGAACAGCAGGTCGGTGTCTTCCAGGACCTTGTCGTTGAAGTAGTCCTCGGCGGCGAGCCCCAGGGCCCGCGCCTTGATGCGCATGTTGATGTCCTTGGACACCAGGATCACCTGGCGCTTCGCGAGCCTGTCCTGGAGGTACTTCACCACCCCGATGATCTGGTTGTCGGCCTTGCCGCTGGCCAGGGTGGCCGGGAGCTGGCCGCTGATGGCGCTGGTCTGCAGCAGCAGGCGACCGGTCGCTTCCTTGCCGCCGCGGGTGCTGAGGGCGATGCCCTCGGCGATGTTCTGCTCCGAGCCGGACACTATCTCGTCGAGGAACCGGCTTGCCTGGCGGGCGTTGCGCGCCACCTCCGACATCCCCTTCTTGTTGTGGTCCAGTTCCTCAAGCGTCGCCATCGGGATGTAGACGTCGTGCTCCTCGAAGCGGAACAGGCAGGTCGGGTCGTGCATCAGCACGTTGGTGTCGAGCACGAAAAGCTTGGTCTGCGGCCGGATGCGGGAGACGCGGGCCGCGGATTTCTTCTGGGTCATCGTGGATTCAGGAGCGGAGGGATTTGACGAAATCGAGGACTTCCTGGGCATGGCCGGGAACCTTCACGCCCCGCCACTCGCGCCGCAGCACGCCATCGGCGCCGATGACGAAGGTGCTGCGCTCGATCCCGCGCACCTGGCGTCCGTACATGTTCTTCATCTTCATCACCGCGAACAGCTTGCACACCCTCTCGTCCGGGTCGGACAGCAGCTCGAAGGGAAACCCCATCTTGGCCTTGAATCCCTCGTGGGACTTGAGGCTGTCCCGGGAGACGCCGAGGATGGTGCAGCCAAGCGCCCGGAACCCGGGATGCAGGTCGCGGAAGTCCTCGCCCTCGGCGGTGCAGCCGGGAGTGTTATCCTTGGGATAGAAGTAGAGCACCAGGGGGTGGCCCCTGGCCTCGGAGAGTCGGAATGTCGTGTTGCCGGTGGAGGGAAGCTCGAAGTCGGGGACGCGCTTGTCTAGCATGGATATTTGGTTGTGGTGGCGCCACCCTCATTGTTTATAAAAAACCGGCGCAAGGCAAGTTGACAGCCTGTTAACCCGTTTGCCAGTGGATGGCCCGGTTTGCCAGGACCAGCAGCTCATCCCGGGAACCCGACGCGGTTTCCAGTACCAGCCCCTGGTCGTAGCGCGGATAATGGCCGCGAGTGGAGCGCAGGTATGCCGGGTCGTAATGGGTCTGCAGCAATTCCGCAACCAACTCGTTCCATGCGCCTGCGCCGGCGAGTTGCCCCCAGCGCGCGATCACGGTCGCGCCGTACAGGCGGTGCAGCAGCCCGAGCTTCTCCTGCAGCAGCCCGGGCGAGGCGAGGAAGTGACCGTACTCCTCCATCAGCAGGGCCACCCGCCCGGAGACGGGCATTTCCAGCCGGATAACTTCTCCTGCCCACATGGCGGAGAGCAGCGCGTCCGGCAGCCGCAGCAGTCCGATCTTCTTGCTTTCGGCCTCGGCATACACGGGGCGCTCGGGGTCGAACCGCCGCAGGCTTCCCCAGATGCGGCTCTCCAGCATTTTCTGGGAGGGCTGGGGCCGGTCCGGAACGCTGCCCAGCACCGAGCCGCGGTGGGCGGCGAGTTCCTCCAGGTCCAGTACCTGCGCACCGCGCTCCGCGAGGGCGGCGAGCAGTCGGCTCTTGCCGGTGCCCGTGAGGCCGCAGATCACCCGCCAGCGGAAGCGCCCGGGGAGTGTCTCGAGCCCCTCGATCACCGCGCGGCGGTAGGCGCGGTAGCCGCCCTCCAGGGTGCGTGCGTCCCAGCCGATCTCGGACAGGACGTGGGCCATGGCGCCGCTGCGCTTGCCCCCGCGCCAGCAGTAGACCAGGGGCCGCCAGCCCCGGGGCCGGTCGCGGAAACGCTCGTCGATGTGACGGGCGATGTTGCGCGCCACCAGGGCGGCGCCGACCTTCTTCGCCTCGAACGGGGAAACCTGCTTGTAGATCGTGCCGACGCGCTCGCGCTCGGCGTCGTCGAGCACCGGGCAGTTGAGGGCGCCGGGCACGTGATCCTCCGCGTACTCCGAGGGCGAGCGCGCGTCTATGATCTCGTCAAACCCGGCGAGTTGTGCTACGTTTACCGCCCGTTTCCGTTCAGGTGCTTCCATGGTTTTTCGGGAGCGGCCTGCGTTCCTCGAAAGAGCGCTCCGATGAGCAAATCAAACGACGCCTGCGACATCAGGCTCACCCAATTCTCCCATGGCGGTGGCTGCGGCTGCAAAATCGCGCCGGCGGTGCTGTCCGAGATCCTCGCCAAGGCTCCGCTGCCGCAACTGCATCCGGACCTGCTGGTGGGCACGGAGTCCAGCGACGACGCGGCTGTTTATCGCATCAACGACAGCCAGGCCATCGTCGCCACCACCGATTTCTTCATGCCGATCGTGGACGACCCCTACGATTTCGGGCGCATCGCGGCGACCAACGCGATCTCCGACGTGTATGCCATGGGCGGGCGCCCGTTCCTGGCCCTGGCCATCGTCGGCATGCCCATCGACAAGCTGCCGGTGGGCGTGATCCAGAACATCCTCGCCGGCGGCGCCGATGTCTGCCGGCAGGCCGGCATTCCCATTGCCGGCGGGCACTCGATCGACGCGCCGGAGCCGATTTACGGGCTGGTGGCGCTCGGGCTGGTTCATCCGGACAGGGTGAAGCGAAATGACCGGGCGCGCCCGGGCGACGTGCTGATCCTGGGCAAGGGGCTCGGCGTGGGGATACTCAGCGCCGCCCTCAAGAAGGGGAAGCTTTCCGCGGCGGGTTACCGGGAGATGGTGGACACCACCACGCAGCTCAACAGCGCGGGCGCGGACCTTTCCGAATTGCAGGAGGTGCACGCCCTCACCGACGTCACGGGCTTCGGCCTGCTTGGCCACCTGATGGAAATTGCCCGCGGATCGGGCCTGGCGGCGGAAGTCGAGTTCGATGCTCTGCCCGTGCTTCCCACCGCCCTGTCGCTGGCGCAGGAGGGCCATGCCACCGGCGCCTCCGACCGCAACTGGGCGAGCTACGGCGCCGCGGTGTCGCTGCCGGGGGATTTCCCGGCGTGGAAGGCAAAGCTGCTCACCGATCCTCAGACCAGCGGAGGGCTGCTGGTGGCCTGCGCACCCGAGGCGCTGCAGGACGTGATGCGGATCTTCGCCGACCACGGCTTCGCCCGCGCCACGGTCATCGGGCGCATGCTGGCGGGGCAGCCGGGGATCCGGGTGCGCTGACTTACTTGTTTTTGGAGCCCGGGCGATCGCCTGCGGGGGCGGGCGCCGCGGGATCATCCGGGGACTGCGGCGCGTCTTCCTTGCGCCGGCCATATTGGCGGCGCTCCACGGGGACGTTTCCCGACGCAGGCTTCGTGCGACGGTCCTGCAGGCGACGTTCCACCGGGATGAACTCCACCTCATACACCGGCAGCGGTTCGTCGCTTTTTTGTTTTTTGCTCATGCCTGCCTCTCGCGTTCCAGCCCCTGAGGAGGGTCGCTGGCGAACTTCCTGCGATTATAAACCACGGCCGCCCCCTTAGGGTTTGAGCAGAGGCCGCAGCTGCTTCCAGACATTGTCCAGCATCCGTGGCTGGGCGGCCGCGGTGGGGTGGATGCCGTCGGGCTGGAACATGCTCATGTCGTCGGCGAAACCCTCCATCAGGAAGGGCACCAGCCGCACTCGCTGCTCGCGGGCCAGACCGGCGTAAAGCTCGCGGAACTTTTGCGTGTAAGCTATGCCGTAATTGGGCGGGAGCTGCATGCCTACCAGCAGTACCGCCGAGCGGGCGTCTTTGGCCGCCTTGATCATGGCGGCGAGATTGTCCCGCGTCGCCTCCAGGGGCTGGCCACGGAGGCCGTCGTTGGCGCCCAGTTGCAGGATCAGCACCGCGGGCCGGTGGGTGGAGAGAGCCTCGGCGATGCGATTGCGCCCTCCCAGGGTGGTTTCGCCGCTGATGCTGGCGTTGACGACGCGGTAGGGCAGCTTCGCTTCGCCGATCCGGGCCTGCAGCAGGTTGACCCAGCCCTGGCCCGCGGGCAGCCCGTACCCGGCGGAGAGGCTGTCGCCGAGCACGAGCAGTACCCGCTCCGCCAGCGCCCCATGGGGCGCGAGAGCCAGCACCAGAATCAGGAAGAATCTCACAGTGAACGAAATACGCATCGGACCCATTGTGCAAGCGCTGGGTCTCGCCAAGCAAGTGAACGCGGGTGGCCAGCGGATCACCATCCTCGACGACGTGAACCTTCAGGTGGAGGCGGGCGAGGCGGTGGCCATTGTGGGCCAGTCCGGTTCCGGAAAGTCCACCCTGCTGGGCCTGCTGGCGGGCCTGGACACGCCCAGCGCCGGCAGGGTGCTGCTCAACGGCAACGACCTCTTTGCCCTGGACGAGGATGGCCGCGCGGGGCTGCGCGGGGAGATGATCGGCTTCGTGTTCCAGTCGTTCCAGCTGCTGCCGGCGCTCTCCGCCCTGGAGAACGTCATGCTGCCCCTTGAGCTAGCCGGCGCCCGCGGCGCCCGGGCCGAGGCCGGGGCGCTGCTGCGCCGGGTGGGCCTCGCCGAAAGGCTGGACCATTATCCGCGGACCCTCTCCGGCGGCGAGCAGCAGCGGGTGGCGCTGGCCCGCGCCTTCGCCACGCGTCCGGTGCTGCTGCTGGCGGACGAGCCCACCGGAAACCTCGACACGGCCACGGGCGCCGCGGTCACCGATCTGCTGTTCGAGCTCAACCGCGAGCGCGGCACCACGTTGCTGCTGGTCACCCACGACGAGCAGCTTGCCGCCCGGTGCGGCCGGCGGGTGCGCCTGTCGGCAGGACGCCTCGCCGCATGACGGGCCTGTTGGCGCCGCTCGCGCTCGCGCTGCGCATGCTGCGACGGGACTGGCGTTCCGGCGAGCTGTTCGTGCTGGCCGTGGCGCTGGTGGTCGCCGCTGGAAGCGTGACCACGGTGGGATTCTTCGCCGACCGGGTGCGGGAGGCGTTGGCGCAGCAGGCCAACCGGTTGCTGGGCGCCGACCTGGTGGTGGTGGCGGACCGTGGCGTTCCGGAAGCCCTGGCGCGGGAGGCCGCGGCGCGCGGGCTGGCGACCGCGCGCTCGCACCGCTTCCCGAGCATGGTGGGCGCGGGCGGCGAGGCGGTGCTGGCAGAGGTCAAGGCCGTGACGGCGAACTACCCGCTGCGCGGCGAACTCCGGCTGGCAAGCGCCCCGGAAGCGCCGGAGGGGGTCGCGCGGGGAGGGCCACCCCCCGGCAGCGTCTGGGTGGACCGCAAGCTCGCGGCGCGGCTGGGCGTGGGCGTGGGGGACGCCCTGGAGGTGGGCGCGCTGCGGCTTACCATCGGCGCCATCGTGACTGACGAACCCGATCAGAGCGTGGGCTTCGTGAGCCTGGGCCCGCGCGTGCTCATGAACCTGGACGAGCTGCCCGCGACCCGGCTGATCCAGCCCGGGAGCCGGGTGACTTACCGCCTGCTGCTGGCGGGGGAGCCGAAGTCGGTGGAAGCTTTCCGCGGCTGGGCGGGTTCGCGGCTCGGATCGGGCGAGAAGCTCGAAGGGGTGCGGGACGCCCGCCCGGAGGTGAAGGGGGCGCTGGAGAAGGCGGACCAGTTCCTCGGGCTCGCGGCCCTTGCGGCCGTGGTGCTGGCGGCGGCGGCCAT
>DASTHR010000035.1:0-4430 GCA_035718105.1 Burkholderiales bacterium | reverse complement strand
TGGCGCTCCAGCAGGCTCTTGGTGGCCGAGAGCCGCATCTGCTCGATGTGCTCGTTGATGCTGGAGTCCTTCTCGATGTACAGGTCCCGGGAGGGGACGTAGGCCTCGGGCTGGTAGTAGTCGTAGTAGGAGACGAAATACTCCACGGCGTTCTCCGGGAAGAACTCCCGGAACTCGGCGTAGAGCTGGGCGGCCAGGGTCTTGTTGGGCGCCAGCACCAGGGCCGGACGGCCCAGCCGCGCGATGACGTTGGCCATGGTGAAGGTCTTGCCCGAGCCGGTCACCCCCAGCAGGGTCTGGCAGACGTGGCCTTCGGCCAGCCCCCGGGTCAGCGCCTCGATGGCCTCGGGCTGGTCGCCGGCGGGCTCGAAGGGCTGGTGGAGCTTATAAGGGCTATCGGGAAATGTGATGATCACCGGGAATTGCGCCACAGCGCTTTCGGGTAGAATTCGGCCTGCGCGCGGCTGCGCGCCGCGCCAAATCCGGAAATTCTAGCACTCCCGAGGACCCTTCCCTGACCCTTGGCTGCCGGAGCCCCCGGCGAGCCGCGATCGAAAGCGATGACCATGACCGCATCCCCCCTTGCTTCCATCGAACTCGCGCCCCGCGATCCGATCCTCGGCATCACCGAGGCCTTCAACGCCGACACCAATCCCGCCAAGGTCAACCTCGGCGTGGGGGTCTATTTCGGCGAGGACGGCAAGGTGCCGGTGCTGGAATGCGTGCGCCGCGCCGAGCAGAAACTCGCGGAGACGGTGCGCTCGCGCAGCTACCTGCCCATCGACGGCATCCCCGCCTACAACAAGGCGGTGCAGGAGGTGCTGCTGGGCGCCGGGCACGGGGCCGTGACCTCCGGCCGCGCGGTGACGGCGCAGGCCCTGGGCGGCACCGGCGCACTGAAGCTGGGCGCCGACTTTCTGCGCCGCTTCAGTCCCGGGGCCCAGGTCTGGATCAGCGACCCGAGCTGGGAAAACCACCGCGCGCTGTTCGAGTCGGCGGGCTTCACCGTCAACAGCTACCCCTATTACGACGCCGCGACCCGGGGCCTGAACTTCGCCGGCATGATGCAGGCGCTGCAGGCCATGCCGGCGGGCGCCATCGTGGTGCTCCACGCCTGCTGCCACAACCCCACGGGCGTGGACCTCACGGCCCCGCAGTGGGACCAGGTGATCGCCACCGTGAAGGCCCGGGACCTGGTGCCCTTTCTGGACATCGCCTACCAGGGCTTTGCCGAGGGCCTGGACCCCGATGCGGCGGCGGTCCGCCGCTTCGCCGACGCCTGCCCGGCGGTGTTCGTTTCCAGCTCGTTCTCCAAGTCCATGTCCCTCTACGGCGAGCGCGTCGGGGCGCTGACCATCGTGACGGGCGGCAAGGAGGAGGCGGCGCGGGTGCTCTCCCAGCTGAAGCGGGTGATCCGCACCAACTATTCCAATCCGCCCACCCATGGTGGGCAGGCGGTGGCCACCGTGCTCACCACCCCCGAGCTGCGCCAGCTCTGGGAGCAGGAACTGGGGCAGATGCGCGAGCGCATCAAACTCATGCGCCGGCAACTGGTGGACAGGATTCGCGCGCATCGCGCCGATTTCGACTTCAGCTTCGTGATCGAGCAGCGCGGCATGTTCTCCTACACCGGGCTCAGCAAGGAGCAGGTGGGGCGGCTGCAGAAGGAATACGGCATCTACGCCGTGGACACCGGCCGCATCTGCGTCGCGGCGCTGAATTCCCGCAACGTCGAGTACGTCGCCAAGGCGGTGGCTTCGGTTCTGGTGTAAAAAAAACCGGAGGCCAGTTGGCCTCCGGGTTCGCGCGTCGCGGGCCTCAAGGCTTGCCCGGCATTATTCTTGTTGTCGCGGGCGCTCGTGGGCGCCCGCTTATTTTTCTTGGGGTGGGGCGCTCGGGTGCGCCCGCTTCTTGTTTTTTCCTCTCCGCTCCAGCGCGACTGGGGTTCGCGTGGTCGGCACCCTTACCAATGCAAGCGCCGTGCCGGGCCGAAAAGGGTGGATGGGACCGGTTTGGGGCCGATGCCGATGGTGTCCGGCATTGCTGAGGAAAAAGCAAAATATTTATTGCATCAAAGGATTGGAGACCCGCAGAGGGTCTTCGCGGCTTTCCGGATGGGGGGCGGGAGTGTCGGCGCGACATTTGTCATTGCCGCAATCTCGACAGTGGTGACGAATTCCGGCACGCCTGCGCTCCGCCATGGCGGTCCGGCACGTGGCGACGGCAGGATAGGAGGGCGGCGCCGGATAACCGGCTACCGCAAGCGCGCTACGGGAACCGCCGATCAGCGGTTGATGATGACCACTTCCGCCGAACCCGGGGTCCAATCGCAGGAGATGGGCATCCCCTGGGCGGCCGCGCTCCACTCATTGCGCGGGTCGGTGATGGGTTTGAACCAGTGTTCGGACAGGTCGGCGCAGGAAACCGAATCTCCCTGGGCGGGAGCGGCACTACGGGAACTATGGCTGATCCTCAGGTTCTCAAGCACGCCGGAACGCATGGCGTCCCGGAGAAGCCGGGGCTCCTCATTCTTCCAGACGACGACGGGTTCATCTGAACTGTAGCGGGGTTTCCAGTTGAGGTATCCCAGCAGCACGCCCACAACCAGGAGCACGGCGCCGGCGAGATACAGCAGGGTTTCGGGCGCGGCCCACCCTTCCGGCGGGAGCCGGAAGGCTCCCGCGCGGCGGGCAAGGTTTTTTATGATGGTGGAGCCTGTCATGCGCAATCCCAGCTTGCTTGGTCCTCGGGCAAGACTTTTGCAAGTTGCGTGCCATCGGATCGCGCCGGTTCCGCCCGGGGAGCGCGAGTACGCAGGCAGTCGCCGCCGCCCTTGAGCGAAATTATGACCTGTCTCAACTTTTTCAACGAGTTATGCTGCTTCTTGGTTTGCGGGATCAGCAGCTTAACATGGAATTTCGCACACTACGCATGAACATGAACCCCCTGTGGCATGACCATCTGCAGGCCAAAGGTGTCCGCATGGCCGACGGTCTGGTGACCGGTTTTGGACACCCCCGCGCCGAACTCGTTGCATCGGAGTCCGGAACCATCCTGTGCGACCTGTCCCACCTGGGCCTGATCCGGTTCGAGGGCGAGGACAGCGCCGCGTTCCTGCAGGGACAGGTCACCTGCGACGTCAGGGAAATCCGTGGCCGCGCCGGATATGGCGGCTACTGCTCGCCCAAGGGGCGGCTGCTGGCGACGTTCCTGCTCTGGCCGGCGGACGGCGGCTATTTCATGCAGTTGCCCGCCGGGATCCGCGAGGCCATCCAGCGCCGGATTTCCATGTTCGTGCTGCGGGCCAAGGTGAGGCTGAGCGATGCCGGCGAGGATTGGGTGCGCATGGGCATCGCCGGCAACGGCGCCGAGGCTGCCCTTGCCGCCACGCTGGGGGGCGTACCGGCAGCGCCCCTGGCGCTGGCGCGGACCGGGAACGTGACCCTGATCCGCCTCGACGGCCCCCGCTTCGAACTGATTGCGCCGCCGGACCAGGCGCGAGCGCTCTGGGACCAGCTCTCCGCGTCGGCGACGCCTGCCGGGGCGGACTGCTGGGAGTGGCATGAGGTCCGCGGCGGGATCCCGGCCGTCGTGCCCGCCACCCAGGAGCAGTTAGTGCCGCAGATGGCGAATCTCGACTGCATCGGCGCGGTGAGCTTCAGCAAGGGCTGCTATCCGGGGCAGGAGATCGTCGCCCGCACCCACTACCTGGGTAAGCTCAAGCGGCGCATGTTCCTCGCCCACCTGGATGCAGGTGCCGCGCCGCGGCCCGGGGACGAAATCCATGCGCCGGACACCGAAGGCCAGGCGACGGGCATGGTGGTTCGCGCCGCCCCGGCCCCGGGGGGCGGCTTCGATCTGCTGGCGGTGGCCCAGCTCTCCAGCGCCGAGGCGGGTGCGTTGCACTGGAAGACGCCCGACGGCCCGCGGCTGCGGCTGCTGCCCCTGCCCTACCCGATGGCCTGAGCGGCCGGCCGTGCCGGGCTACTACATCTACTACCGCGTGGAGCCGGCGCGCGCCCCGGAACTCGAGTCCCGGGTGCGGGCGCTGCAGGCAGCCCTCGCCGCGGAGACCGGGATCCCGGGGCGGCTGATGAGAAAGCGCGGCGAGCCGCTGCTGTGGATGGAAGTCTACGAAGGCGTGGACGACGCCGACATCTTTGAGCAGGCCCTGGAGCGCCTGGTGCGGGAGCACGGCGTGACCGACGCGCTGCAGCCGGGCAGCCAGCGCCGCACCGAATGTTTTGTCGAGTGACCTGCCGGGCGGCCTGAAGCCACTCGCCTCCCCTTCTCCCGCCGGGGAGGGGGCGTTCGAGACGGACACGAATCATCTTCATGGGTTTCCCGATGGCTCAGGATCGGGCGCCATGGCGCGCCAGTGCCCAGGCCACATGCTCCCGCACCAGGGCCGAGGGATGGCCGGCGCGGGC
>DASTHR010000034.1:0-5137 GCA_035718105.1 Burkholderiales bacterium | reverse complement strand
TCGTCAAGTTTAAAGGGCTTGATGACGGCTTCGATCTTTTTCATGGCGGTTCTCCGCTAGCGTTGCGCGGCGCACATTATATAACAGGCCACAGACCGGGTAACGCGACGGATTGCGGGCGGGCCGGCCCGGCAGCGGGCCCGCCCCGTCAGAAGTCGTCCCGGTACCTGCAGGTGATGGGGTAGCGCCAATCCTTGCCGAAGCCGCGGGGCGTGACGCGGATTCCCACCGGCGCCTGCCGGCGCTTGTACTCGCTGATGCGGATCAGATGTACCACCCGGCGCACCGCTTTCTCCGGGTAGCCCAGGGAGAGCATTTCCTTCACCGACAGGTCCTTTTCCATGTAGGCCTCCACGATCTGGTCCAGCAGATCGTAGGGTGGCAGGGAATCCTGGTCGGTCTGGTTCGGTCGCAGTTCCGCCGAGGGCGCCCGCGTGATGGCGCGCTCCGGGATCACCGGCGCGACGCTGTTGCGGTAGCGGGCGAGCCGGTAGACCATGGTCTTGCTGATGTCCTTGATCACGGCGAAGCCCCCGGCCATGTCCCCGTAGAGGGTCGAGTAGCCCACGGCCATCTCCGACTTGTTGCCCGTGGTGAGCACGATGGACCCATGCTTGTTGGACAACGCCATCAGCAGGGTGCCCCGGACGCGGGCCTGGATGTTCTCCTCCGTGATGTCCTGGGCCAGGCCCCGGAACTCCCCGCTGAGGCTGGACAAAAAACTGTCGAACACCGGACGGATGGGAAACTCGTCATAGCGCACCCCCAGGGTCGTCGCCATGCAGCGGGCGTCCTCGAGGCTCATGTCAGCGGTGTACTGGGAGGGCAGCATCACCGCCCGCACCTTCTCCGGCCCCAGGGCATCCACCGCGATGGCCAGGGTGAGTGCCGAGTCGATGCCGCCGGACAGCCCCAGCAGCACGCCGGGGAATGCGTTCTTCCCGATGTAGTCCCGCACGCCCTGGATCAGCGCCCGGTAAACGCTCGCCTCCAGGGACCGCGGGGGCGCAATCTCGCCGGGGACCGGCGCGCGCTCCCGGATCTCCACCAGCCCCAGGCACTCGTCGAACTCCGGGAACTGGTGGGTGAGCTGTCCGTCGCCGTTCAGGACGAAGGACGCGCCATCGAACACCAGCTCGTCCTGCCCTCCCACCATGTTGGCGTAGATTACGGGGATGCCGGTTTCGGCCACCCGGTCCTGGAGGGCCTCGTAGCGGGAAACCTGCTTGTTCATGTGATAGGGCGAGGCGTTGAGCACCAGCAGCAGTTCCGCGCCCGCCTTGCGCGCCCGCACCGCCGCACCTTCTTCCCAGACGTCGGCGCAGATGTTGAGGCCCACCCCGATGCCGTCCGCCTCGAACACGCAGGGCCGGGCGCCGGGATCGAAATAGCGCTTCTCGTCGAAGACCGTGTAATTGGGCAGGTTGTGCTTGTGGTAGGTGGCAATCACCTCCCCGTCGCGGATCACCGAGGCGGCGTTGTAACGCCCCTCGTCCGTCTGCCGCGGATGCCCCACCACCAGGGTGATGCCCTGCACCCGCCGGGCGAGTTCCGCCAGCGCCGCGTCGCAGGCCTCGAAAAAACCGTCCCGCAACAGCAGATCCTCGGGCGGATAGCCGCAAAGCGCCAGTTCCGGCGTCACCACCAGGGACGCGCCCGCCTCCCGGGCCCGGTGCGCCCAATGGACGATCTTCGCCGCGTTCCCGGCGAGGTCACCGACGTTGCAGTTGATCTGGGCGATGGCGAGCTTCATGGAACCACTCGGAAAGCCGGTCATCTTAGCAGAAAGCCCCGGCGCCCTTGTCGGGGAACCGGCTTCCCCACAGAATCCCTCGATGCCCAGCGAGATCCTCGTCACCGAGAGCGCCGCCGCCCTGGATGCCCGCGCCTGGAACCGCCTCGCCGGCGACGATCCCTTCCTGCGCCATGAGTTTCTCGCAGCCATGGAGGAGACCGGCTGTGCCGCGCCGCAGTCCGGCTGGACACCGCGCTTCCTCACCCTGCGGCGCGACGGTGTCCTCGCAGGCGCTATGCCCCTCTATCTCAAGACCCACTCCCGGGGCGAGTTTGTGTTCGACTGGGCGTGGGCCGAGGCCCATGAGCGGGCCGGGCTGCGCTACTACCCGAAGGCCATCGCCGCCGTGCCCTTCACGCCGGTGGCGGGAAGCCGCCTGCTGGCGGAAGGGGCGGAAGACCGTATCGCCCTGCTGCAGTCGGCTCTGGCCCTCGCCCGGGAATCCGCGCTCTCATCCCTGCACCTGCTGTTCCCGACGGAAGCGCAGGCGCGGGAATGCGAGGCCGCGGGCCTGCTGCTGCGCACCGGGGTGCAGTTTCACTGGAGCAATGACGGTTACGGCGACTTCGAGGATTTTCTCGCCGCCCTCGCCAGCGCCAAACGCAAGAAGATCCGCCAGGAGCGACGCCGGGTCGCCGACGCGGGCATCCGCTTCCGCTGGCTCGGCGGCGCCGAGGCAAGCGCCGAGGAATGGCGCTTTTTCCACGCCTGCTACACCAACACCTACCGCGCCCGGGGAATGCGGCCCTATCTCAACCTGAACTGCTTCCTGCGCCTCGCGGCCTCCCTGCCCGATAACATTCTGCTGCTGGTGGCGGAAGCGGCGGGGGAACCCGTTGCGTCCGCCCTGTTCGTGAGGAACCGGGAGGCGCTGTTCGGCCGCTACTGGGGCGCCACCCGCTTCATACCCGGCCTGCACTTCGAGGCCTGCTACTACCAGGGCATCGAGCAGGCGATCCGCCTGGGCCTCGGCCGTTTCGAGGGTGGCGCCCAGGGCGAGCACAAGCTCGCCCGCGGGCTGCTGCCGGTGCGTACCTGGTCCGCCCACTGGCTCGCCCACCCGCAATTCTCCCGTGCGGTGGCGGACCACCTGCGGCGCGAGGCCCGGGGCGTGGGGGAATACATCGACGAACTGAACGAGAGCGCGCCCTTCCGCCGGGAGAGCGCATGAAATTTGCCCGCCCGCTGCTCGAGGGAACGCTGCTGCGCCGCTATCAGCGCTTCCTCGCCGATGTGAAGACGCCCCGGGGCATGGTCACCGCCCACTGCCCCAACACCGGATCCATGCTGGGCTGCGCCGCCCCGGGCAACCGTGTTTGGCTCTCCCCCGCCGACAATCCCGCGCGCCGTCTCGCCTGGACCTGGGAAATCGTGGAAGTGGACGGCACCCTGGTGGGCATCCACACCGGGCGCAGCAACGCCCTGGTGCGGGAGGCCATCGAGGAAGGCGTGATCCGCGAACTCCAGGGCTACCGCGAAATCCGGGCCGAGGTGGGATTCGGCCTGGAGCGCAGCCGCGCCGACTTCCTGCTCTCGGGAGGCCGGCGCAAGCCCTGCTATGTGGAAGTGAAGAACGTCACCGCGGCGGTGAGCGGCGGCGTGGCCCTGTTCCCCGACGCGGTGAGCAACCGGGGCGCGCGCCATCTGCGCGAGATGATGCATGCCGTCCGCACCGGCTGCCGCGCGGTGCTGGTGTTCTGCGCCCAGCGCGGCGACGTCGGCGAAGTGCGCCCCGCCGACGCGATTGACCCCGAGTACGGCGCCACCCTGCGCCAGGCCCTGGCCGCCGGTGTCGAGGCCATCGCCTACCGGGCGGAGGTGAACCCGGGCGGCATCGTCCTCGCGCACAAGGTGCCGGTGGTGGTTCCGGAACTCTCCGGAGCGAACACCGTCGCGCGTCCGAAGTCGGCGGGCGACTGAGCCCCCTCGGGCGACCACCGCCTGCCAAGCCCGGACGACCGCTCGGCAGGCGCGGCCTGCGTAGGGTGCGCCACGCGCACCGCGCACCCTGCCCAGTTGCTCAGTTCAATTGAATCCGCTCTCCCCAGGGCACCGGGGCGCGGCCCTTCACCAGCCACACCACCGGGTAGCCCGGCTCCCGCTCAGGAAATTCCCCCTCCCCGTCGGTGAAGTAGATCAGCAGGTCCGGGCGCCGCCGCTCGCGCTCGATCCACTCGAACACCGGCGTGAATCGGGTGCCGCCGCCCCCCTTCAGCTCTGCCGGAAGCACCGCCGGCTCCCAGCTTTCGAACACCCAGGGCCCGCGGGGGTCGAGGGCGTGGTCGCAGGCGTGAAGGATTACCCGTGCCCGCACCTGACCCTTGAGGGCGTCCACCTCGGCGCCGAACTCCGCAAGCTCCGCCTCGCCAATGGAGCCGCTGGTGTCCAGGGCCACCACCACCTCGATGCCGGCGCTGGCGAGCCGGGGCAGAATCGCCTGTCCGGAGCCTGCTGATGTGCCCTCGGCCTCGCGCCGCGATGGGCGCTGGAAACTGTAGTCGTCCCGGGCCACGCTGGCGAGGAAGCGCGCCAGCAGCGCGCGCCAGGGAAGCTGGGGCTGGATCAGCAGGTCCAGGGCCCGCAGCCAGGATTGCGGGAGCCGGCCGGCCTGGGCCGCCTGCTGGGCCGCCGCCGCGAGCCGGGTCTTCCACAGGGTCGCCAGGTCCTCGCCTGTTGGCGGAACCTCCACCGCGGACCCGGGAGAGGCCCGCCCGGCACTCCGTTCCAGGGCGCCGCTGGAGGCCATGGCCGCCGACTCGGCACCCAGTTCGCTCTCGGGCAGGAACGCCGGCCCGGCCTGGTTCGCCGCCGTCCGCTCCCGCAGGGCACCGGGGAGCGCCTCTCCCAGTCCCAGCCCCGGCAGTCCCTCGCCCCCGTCGCCGTCGAAGAGGTGCAGGTCCAGCGGGCGCTCCGCGGTGTCCGCGGCTATGAGGGGATAAATATCCTCGGCGGCCAGTCCGCGCCACGCCGTGTTGAGCAGTGCCCCGGGGGGCGGCCTGAGGCCCTCGTCCGCCAGCAGCAGATTCACCGCGTAGTCGCAGGCCACGTCCCAGCGGCGCTTCACCCGGTGGGAGCGTCGCGCGAAGTGCGCCAGCGCGCAGTGCAGCGCCTCGTGGGCCAGGACGAACTGCGTCTGGCGCAGGTCCAGGCCGCAGATGTAGGCCGGGTTGTAGTGGATGGCCCGGGCGTCGGTGGCGGTGGTTTCGCACCAGTTCGTATCGGCGGCGCGCAGTGGCAGGTGCATCACCAGGGCGCCGATGAAAGGCTGCTCCAGGATCAGCCGCGTGCGGGCCGCGGCGAGCTTGGCCTCGAGCTGCGACCGACTGGATGTCATGAAAACAA
>DASTHR010000033.1:0-3705 GCA_035718105.1 Burkholderiales bacterium | reverse complement strand
CGCGTGCACCTGCTCTCCGGCGACGTGCCGGAGGCGGCGCGGCGGGTTGCGCGCCAGGCGGGCATCGAAACCGTGGTGGCGGGGGTTTCGCCCGCCGAAAAGCTCGAATATGTGATGGCGCTGCAGGAGCGCGGCGCGGTGGTGGCGATGGTGGGCGACGGCGTCAATGACGCGCCGGTGCTGGCCCGGGCGCAGGTGTCCATCGCCATGGGCGAGGGTACCCAGGTGGCCCAGGCGAGCGCCGACATGGTGCTGCTGTCGGGCCGGCTTTCGGCCCTGGTGCAGGGCATGCAGGTTTCCGCCCGCACCTGGTCGGTGATCCGCGAGAACCTGCTGTGGGCCTCGGCGTACAACCTGGTGGCGCTGCCGCTGGCGGTGACGGGTTACGTGACGCCCTGGCTCGCCGGGATCGGCATGGCGGCGAGCTCGCTGCTGGTGGTGCTGAACGCGCTGCGGCTCACGGGCTCGGAGCGCGGATCGCGTGCTTCGGATCGCGCCGACGCGGCAGGCCGGGAGGCTGGAGTCGTTGCGCAATCCGCGATCCTCGATCCGCGACCCTGAACATGGACATCCTCTACCTGCTCATTCCCCTCAGCCTGGTGCTGGTGGCGCTGATCGGGGCGGTGTTCTGGTGGGCCGTGAAGAGCGGGCAGTTCGAGGATCTTGAGGGGCCGGGGCACCGCATCCTGATGGATGACGACAGCCCGGACAACAAGGGCGGGTAATCGGTTCAGGGCGCGGCCACCCAGGGGAGGGCGCGCTGGATTTTGGGAGTCTGGCTTTTAAAAGGAGAACGTAATGGATGCACAACCGATGTACAACTACAAGGTGGTCCGGCAGTTTGCCGTGATGACGGTGGTGTGGGGCATCGTCGGCATGCTGGTAGGCGTGATCATCGCCGCCCAGCTGGTCTGGCCGGAGCTCAACATGGAGATCCCATGGCTCAGCTACGGCCGGCTGCGCCCGCTGCACACCAACGCGGTGATCTTCGCCTTCGGCGGCTGCGCCCTGTTCGCCACGTCCTACTACGTGGTGCAGCGCACCTGTCACGCGCCGCTGTTCTCCCCCGGCCTGGCCGCCTTCACCTTCTGGGGCTGGCAGCTGGTGATCTTGCTGGCGGCGGTGACGCTGCCCCTGGGCATCACCACTTCCAAGGAGTACGCCGAGCTGGAGTGGCCCATCGACATCCTGATCACCCTGGTGTGGGTGGCCTACGCCGTGGTCTTCTTCGGCACCATCATCAAGCGGACCATCTCCCACATCTATGTGGCCAACTGGTTCTTTGGCGGCTTCATCCTGACCGTGGCGCTGCTGCACATCGTGAACAGCATGGAAATGCCGGCGAGCATGTGGAAGTCCTACTCGGTGTTCTCCGGGGCGCAGGACGCCATGATCCAGTGGTGGTACGGCCACAACGCGGTGGGCTTTTTCCTGACCGCGGGCTTCCTGGGGATGATGTACTACTTCGTGCCCAAGCAGGCCGGGCGCCCGGTGTACTCGTACCGCCTGTCGGTGGTGCACTTCTGGGCCCTGATCTTCACCTACATGTGGGCCGGCCCCCACCACCTGCACTTCACCGCGCTGCCCGACTGGACCCAGTCCCTGGGCATGATCTTCTCGCTGATCCTGCTGGCGCCCTCCTGGGGCGGCATGATCAACGGCATCATGACGCTGTCCGGCGCCTGGCATAAGCTGCGCACCGACCCCATCTTAAAGTTCCTGGTGACCTCGCTCTCGTTCTACGGCATGTCCACCTTCGAGGGCCCGATGATGTCCATCAAGACCGTGAACGCCCTGTCCCACTACACCGACTGGACCGTGGGCCACGTCCACTCTGGGGCGCTGGGCTGGGTGGCGATGATCTCCATCGGTTCGCTCTACTACCTGCTGCCGCGCATGGTGGGCAAGACCGAGATGTATTCGGTGCGCCTGATCACGCTGCACTTCTGGGTGGCCACCATCGGCGTCGTGCTCTACATCGCCTCGATGTGGATCGCGGGGGTGATGCAGGGCCTGATGTGGCGCGCCTTCAATCCCGACGGCACGCTGACCTACAGTTTCGCCGAGGCCGTGAAGGCGATGTACCCGTACTACGGCATCCGCCTGCTGGGCGGCCTGATGTTCCTGAGCGGCATGCTGATCATGGCCTACAACACCTGGAAAACCCTGGCCGGCGCCAAGGCGGAGGACCGGGTCCCGGTGGTGCCGGCTGCGGCCCACGCCTGAAAAAGGGAGATAGAAAAATGGCAGAGTCCAAGCACGACATCATCGAACGCAACACCGGGCTGATGATCATCCTGATCCTGCTGGTCGTCTCGGTCGGCGGCCTGGTGGAGATCGTTCCGCTGTTCTTCCAGCGCTCCACCACCACGCCGGTGGCGGGGCTGAAACCGCTCACGGCGCTGCAGCTCGCGGGCCGCGACGTCTACCAGCGCGAAGGCTGCTTCAACTGCCACTCGCAGATGATCCGCCCGTTCCGCGCCGAGACCGAGCGCTACGGCCACTTCTCGGTGGCGGGCGAGTCGGTCTACGACCATCCGTTCCTGTGGGGCTCCAAGCGCACCGGGCCGGACCTGGCGCGAGTGGGCGGCCGCTACTCGGACGAGTGGCACCGGGTGCACCTGATGAACCCCCGCGACGTGGTCCCGGAGTCCAACATGCCTTCCTATTCCTGGCTGGCGAAGAACCCGGTCAACGCCGCCAGCGTCCCCGCCAACATGAAGGCGCTGCAGAAGGTGGGGGTGCCCTACACCGACGCCCAGATCGCGGCCGCTGCCAAGGAGGTGGAGGGCAAGACCGAAATCGAAGCCCTGATCGCCTACCTGCAGCAGCTCGGGACGGCGCTCAAGCCGGCAATGTGAGGCAACCATGGACATCAACGACATGCGTTCGGCGATCACCGTGCTCGCGTTCCTGAGCTTCGTCGGGATCGTGATCTGGGCCTGGAGCGGCAAGCGCAAGGCGGCCTTCGACGAGGCCGCCCGGCTGCCCCTCGAGGACGACGATGCACACATGCTCCGGCGCGCCGCGGCGGCCGGCGAGAAGAAGGGAGAGTAGAAAAATGAGCGATTTCACGAGCAGTTTCTGGAGCGGCTGGGTCACCGTCCTTACGCTGGCCAGCGTGATCGGCTGCGCGGTGCTGCTGTGGGCCATGACCACCAAGCCCAAGGCCAAGGGCGAGGAGGTGGGCACCACCGGGCATGTGTGGGACGAGGACCTGGCGGAGTGGAACAACCCGCTGCCGGGGTGGTGGAAGTGGCTGTTCTACATCACCGTGGTGTTCGGCCTGGTCTATGTGTGGCTGTACCCCGGCCTGGGCTCGAACCCCGGCAGCCTGGGGTGGACCTCCGTCGGCCAGTACGAGGCGGAGAGGAAGAGGGCCGCCGAGACCTACGGCCCGCTGTTCGAGAAGTACAAGGCGATGCCCGTGGAGCAGGTGGCGGCGGACGCACAGGCCCGGGAGATGGGCCAGCGCCTGTACCTCACGTACTGCATGCAGTGCCACGGCACCGACGCCAAGGGCGCGCGCGGGTTCCCGAACCTTGCCGACGCCGACTGGCTTTATGGCGGCACACCCGAGCAGATCAAGGCCAGCATCGCGGAAGGCCGCAACGGCGTGATGCCCCCGATGGCCCCTGCCATCGGCGGCGACGCCGGGGTGAAGGACGTCCTGAACTACGTTCTCAGCCTGTCGGGCGAGAAGCA
>DASTHR010000032.1:0-13032 GCA_035718105.1 Burkholderiales bacterium | reverse complement strand
AGCGCTGCGCACCCTGCGCCTGATCCACTATTGCGCATGGATCGCCCGGCGCTGGGACGACCCGGCATTCCCGGCGGCCTTTCCCTGGTTCAACACCCAGCGCTACTGGCAGGACCGCATCCTGGAGTTGCGGGAGCAGATCGCCCTGATGGACGAACCGCCGCTGTGGCGGGTGTGAGCCACGCCACCGGCTGGCCGGAGCAGTTCCGCCGCGCCTCCGGCGCCGGCACAGGCTCAGCGCGCCGCCCGGGCCACGCTTTCAGCGGCGCGATGCAGGGCCGACAGATACGACTGGGCCAGGGCGTCCTTGTCCACGTCCCCCCAGTGCAGTCCGCAGAACTCCAGGGCCGAGTTGAAATCCTGGGCGTAGGCCTCGTCGCCGAAATCCGTGTCGTCGGCGTCCATGGTCTTGTGATAGCGGTCAACGAAGGTTTCCGCCGAGGCCCGGGCCAGCAACTCCAGAAGCCGGCCGATGTACTCGGGACTGACGTGCAGGGCCGCCTCCAGTTCGCCGGCTGCTTCCCCGGCCTCCCAGGGGCCAAGCGCCACCTTGAGTCCGGTCAACTCGCGGATATCGTCCACCAGCAGTGCCGGCTCGGGCATGCCGCCCACCCAGATCCGGGTCGGCACGCCATGCTCCAGAAAGACTTCAACGTCCGGGCCGAGGGTGACCCATCCGTGGATGATCTCCTTGTCCATGCTTGCCTCCAGGGTTTTTCGGCGCCTCACGGGGCCCATGCTGTACTTATAGGACCCGGCGGCGGGCCGCGCCAGGATTCGCCGCGGCAATGTTTTGCGACCCCGGGAACTACCCCGGCCCGGGCGAAACCAATCGGGTAGGCAAATCGTGAGGAGCAGCATGCGCATGCGTACACAACTCGGGCCTTGGCTCGCCGCCTCGGCATTCACCCTTCTGGCTGCCGCACCCCTGGCCCGTTCGCAGGTTCCCGTCGCCCCGGTGCAGACCCAGGAGCAGGCCATCCGCGTCGCGACGGTGGTAAAGGGCCTGGAGCACCCCTGGGGCATGGCCTTCCTGCCCGACGGCCGGATGCTGGTCACCGAGCGCCCGGGGCGGCTGCGCATGGTGCAGGACGGCAAGCTGCTGCCCCAGCCGGTGGCGGGCCTGCCCGCCCTGCGCGAGCACGGACAGGGGGGGCTGCTGGACGTCGCCCTGCACCCGAGGTTCGCGGAGAACGGCTGGATCTACCTGTCCTACGCCGGGCGCGGCGATGGCGGCTACGGCACCGAGGTGCTGCGGGCGCGCCTCGCGGCTGACCGCCTGGAGGACGTCAAGGTGATCTTCCGCCAGGAACCGAGGCTCTCCGGCGGCCGCCACTTCGGCTCGCGGCTGGTGTTCGACCGCCAGGGCTACCTGTACGTGACCATGGGCGACCGGGGCGAGGAGGAGCGCGCCCAGCGCCTGGACCAGCTCCAGGGCAAGGTGGTCCGGCTCAAGGACGACGGCGGCATCCCCGCCGACAATCCCTTCGTCGGCCGCGCCGGGGCCCGGCCCGAAATCTTCACCTACGGCAACCGCAACATCCAGGGCGCCGCCGTCAACCCCGCCACCGGCCTGCTGTGGGCCCACGAGCACGGCCCTCAGGGCGGCGACGAAATCAACGTGCTGCGCCCCGGCGTCAATTACGGCTGGCCGGTCATCACCTACGGCGTGCAGTACGTGATCGGAACCAAGATCGGCGAAGGCACCCACAAGGAGGGCATGGCGCAGCCGGTGTGGAAGTGGGTCCCCTCCATCGCCCCCGCCGGCATGGCCTTCTACACCGGGGACAGGTTTCCGAAATGGAAGGGCGACCTGTTCGTGGGCGCGCTGAAGGACCAGATGCTGGTGCGCCTGCGCCTGGACGGCGAGAAGGTGGTATCGGAGGAGCGCATGCTCAAGGGCATCGGCCGGGTGCGCGACGTGCGCGCCGGGCCCGACGGCTACCTCTACCTGCTCCTCGACGCCCCGGACGGCAGCCTGCTGCGCGTCGAGCCGGCGCGGTAGCGAGACACCGCAAGATCGCCGGCACTTGGCAGGCCGGAGGGGTTTCGACCCGAAGCGGGCTGTCGGTATTGGCGAAACTTGATAGTCGCTGATGGAAGAACCGCCGCCCGACGCCGTGCTTGGTTTCGCTGCTCCCATGCCGTCCGGTGCGGCCTGTCCTTTGACCCCCGCGGTGGCCGCGGGGCGAATCCCGGGCCGCACTCACCGCGCGGGCTATTGCGCCGCCGCCGGGCTTGCCGCAGCCGGTGGTTCCGCGATCAGCCTGCCGCCGACATCCTTCAGAAAACGCTTGAATTCCGGTGAGTCCGTGATCAGCACTGCCGCGGCGGCGCGCAGGCGATCGACCGCCTCTTCGGGAAGTACGAACGACGTGGGCAGCCGGTTCAGGTAATCGCGCTCGGCCTCGTCCTTCAGCGCCGCGAACGACACGTCAATGGCATAAATCTCGGCGTTCGGGATGCGCAATGCGGCGGCCACCGCGGGATCCTTGTTTGCCGCCATGGCTTCCGAGTTGCGGATCAGGCGCGCCGTCTGCCACAGCTTGGCCGTGTCCCTCAGCAACTCCACCGCCTCGAAGGAGAAAGCGTCTATCGGCGTGCCTGCCGATTGGAGTAGAACCTGCACCGTCCCGGGAGGGCTCTCCGACTCGTCCCAGTCGGTCGGTGGCGACGAGAGAGAATTGACGATGACAACAACGAGCCGGCGCGCATGGTCGAGCGGCGTTGGCATACCGGCTTCGTGCATTGCCTGGAAAACCTCCAGCACATCGAGCACGCCGCGCATCCCCAGATTGTCCGACACGCCCCCGTCCACGAGATGGAGGAACGGGCGACGGACGCTGTCGCCGAATGCTTCCTGGGCCCTGAGCGATCGCATCGCGCGCGCGGCGGGTCGCGGCGGGTCGTCGGCTGTGACGAATGGCTTGATCCACGCAGGAGGAACCCGGTTGCAGGTACCCCCGTAGTTGTTGATCGTGACCGGCGAAAGCACGACCGGAACGGCCGAAGAGGCCGCGGCGGCGCGCGACAACGGCACCGCGCCGAGGTCCGAGCAGATGACGTCGAAATGCCTCTGCGTGAACTGGAAACGCGACCCGGTCGAAATGTCCGTCGCCGATGCCACGATCAGCGGGCCGCCGGCGCGGGCGAGATCGCCAAACGTCGCGCCCTCGAACAGGATCTCGTCGTACAACTGGGCCGCCAATTCGGATCGGCCCCAGCCGCTGGACCATAGCGCTCCCCAATTCGCCGGATTCATGAAACGGGCAATGATCTCGCCCTGCACGTCGCGTTTCAGAAAGCGGCGCTCGTAGTCGCCAAACAGCTTGTCGCCATACAGGCCATAGGCCAGCGCGGTGAAGCTGCCGCCCGAAACCCCGGTGATGATGTTGACCGAGTCGAGCAGGCGAACCCTGTTGCCCTTCGGTCCGACCACCTCGGTCCTTCGGAGGAACTCCAGGACCCCGTAGGAAAAGGCGGCAGCACGAGTGCCGCCGCCGGAGAAGGCGAGGACGACCAGGTCTTTCTTTTCCTCGATATTTCCCTGGCGCGTCTCAAAACGGTATCCCGTTTCCGGATCGGTCTGGGTGATCGGCGGGTTGATCGGGCGGGTGGCGCAGCCGCTCGACAGGACGAGGAGCGCGGCAACGAGGAGGCTGAATCCGTGTTTGGCAATCACAAGCCCTCTCCTTCCGGAGTTCATTCCCGGGCCGTTATTTCCCGGTAGCGTGCCCACCGAATCACGGTCCGGGTTGTTTCCCGCGGCCCGAATGCCGGAATGCCGGCAGCTGCGGGCCACCGCCCTGCTGCTTGCAGTGGGTGAGCGGGCCGACACGACAGAGACGCAGACGTCGCACGCCCGGGGTCTTGCCGCCGGGACACGGAGCCCGAAGCGGCGTGAGGCGCTCGGGTTCGGCCCCATTCGCCCCAACAAGGTGGCCGACACCGGTCAACTCCGGCTGGAAGCCAGTCCGACCAGGCGGGCGATGACTATGGCCGGAAACAGGACCCCCAGCGTGGATAAGGCAGTGGCCAGCATCCTGGCGGGAGTACTCACCGCATAGATGTCGCCGAAGCCCACGGTGGTCAGTGAAGCCAGGCTGAAATAAATGAATTGGGCATAGTCATCGTCCTTCCCGCTCAGCATGACATTGCCGCCTATGGACGCCCCGGTAGCGGCATGAATGACTTCCAGAGTCAGCGCCCCCATGAGCGCCAGCAAAAGGTAAACATTGACCGCTCCGACAATCCGGTAAGCGTTCACGATCTGGTCGCGAAACAGCAGCCGGATGTTGATATAGATGAATACCAGCGCATTGGCGATGCCTATGACATTCTCCAGGACAAAGAACGAATACGGATTCTCTCCGAAGCGAATGAGGCGCAGCGCCAGGTGAAGGCCGAACAGAATTGCGGAGGCGGATATGAGCCCCACGCTGCGTGTCGAGAATATCCCCGAAAAGAAAACGCTGAGCAGAAGTATGTTGAACAGCAGCACTCCGTGACCGCTGATTTCCATGATTATCGGGAGTACGAATACTGCGGCGATCAGCATGATGAGCAAGGTGACGAAACTCGCATCCGCCAGCCAGTAAGACTGGAAATTCCTGATCAGATTTCGCATGGCGTATTGGTGTTGGAGTGTTCAGAAGCCGCGCCGGCCAGGCGCATCCCGGTGCCGTCGCGCGAAGCCCCTTATCTGGGGCCGTCCTGCGGTCGGCGCGCACATTGACCCCGTGCCCCGGCGTCAGAGTCGGCGCGCGGATGATCCTGCGCACGTCGGCGATCCATGCGGGAGCCGACGATGGACCTGCCGCCTGCGCGCCGGCGGCGCTCGCTCCCCGTCAGGTCAGCCCGGATCAGGGACCACAGCTTTCCGGCGCCTCGTCGAGGTGATTTGGCGAAATGGTACGGAAGGCCGATGGCGGACCGCCACCGGACGCAACGCCACCCCAATTTCCGCATTCCCAAAGAAAAGGCCACGGGCACCGCCCGTGGCCTGGATGACGTTGTTCGACTGCGTGTGCCCGCGCCGGCCCGCTTGCGTGGCGGGCCCGGAACGAGGCCTTCGACGGTTCTAACCGCGGGTCTCCGCGGTGGGTGAGCCGGATCCTTGCTGCTGCGATCCTTCCGTCGCGGTCGTCTTGCCGGGGCAAGCCAGCGCGGCGCCGCTCGCCAGGACCAGGGCCATGGCGGCAGCGAACTTCAGCAATCGACTAGACATCGGATCACCTCCTTTCCAACCGGGCACGGCACATGCCGTGGCGCAAAGATAGCAGAAGCGCGGCGCAGCTACCAAGGGCTACAGCAGCCCCTCCGCCTTGAGCGCCGCCTGCACCGCCGGCCGCGCCGCCATGCGCCCCTGGAAAGCCTTGATTGCCGGGTAGGGCGCCAGGTCCACGTCCACGAACTTCGCCCAGGAGTTGACGACGAACAGGTAGACATCGGCCAGGCTCACGCTGTCGCCGGTGACATACGGACGACCCTGCAGCGCCTGCTCGGTCTGGGCGTAGCGCCGGGCCAGCAGTTCCTTGCAGGCGGCCTTGTGGGGCGCGCTGGTGCCGGGCGCGAACAGCGGCGAGTAGGTCTTGTGCAACTCGGTGCTGACGAAGTTCAGCCACTCGATGACGTGGTAGCGGCGCAGGTCCCCCACCGGCGGCAGCAGCCCGCCGCCGCCCTTGGTGTCGGCCAGGTACTGGAGGATGGCGGGCCCCTCGGTGAGCACCTCGCCGTTGTCCAGCACCAGCGCCGGCACATAGCCCTTGGGATTGACCTTGAGGAAGTCGGCGCCCGAGGCGGTCTTCTTGGTGCCCAGGTCCACCTGCTCCAGGTCGAAGGCATGGCCCAGCTCCCGCAGCACGATGTGGGGCGAGAGGGAGCAGGCGCCGGGTGAGTAATACAGCTTCATGTCGGGTTCTCCAGGGGAAGGTTGAATCGGAATGCCCGGCGCAGCCCCGGGGTGAGCACCCCGTTGCCGCAGCGAGGGCGACTAGGGTAGCAGGCCACCCGCTCCCGGTGCCAGCGCCGGGGCAGGTCAGCCCTGGTCAGGGCGTGGCATTGACCCCTCTGCCTTCGGGGAGGCCGGAGGCTCCGCCGCGGGCGCGACGAGATCGCGCACGGTGATGCCGGCCAGAGCCGTGTTCATGGCCTCGCCCATGCGCTGCATCAGCGTCTCCACCCGCGCGGGCGCCGGCAGGGCATCCGGCTTGAGGAAGCGGTCCTCGCCCGCGGCGCGCACGCTCTCCAGCATCTGGCCCACGGTGATGGCCGAGGGGTCGCGCGCGGGAAGCCAGGCCGGCGGCTCGTCGCCGCTGCGCGCCAGCAGGCCGCTGCCTTCCAGGGCATCCAGCACCACCTGCACCGCGTGCATGGGCACCCCGAGGGTCTGGGTGAGCTGCCGCAGCGTCCAAGCCGGCTGCCCGGCGATGAAGTGCTCGGTTATCCGCCCCATGATCACCAGCGCCAGCCGCTCCCGCATGCGGTTGCTCAGGCGGGGCTCCCCGGCCTTCGCCACCAGGTACTCCGGATGCTGGGTGTAGAAGGCGACGCTGGCGCCGAACAGCAGCACCAGCCAGCTCACGTACACCCAGATCAGGAACAGGATCAGGATGGCGAAGCCGGAGTAGATCGCGGCGTACTGGGTGGAGGTCGCCACGAAGGTGGCGAAGGCCCAGCCGGCGGTCTGCCACAGGATGCCGCCCACGATGCCGCCCGCCAGCGCCGGCCCGAGGCGCACCCTCGTGTTGGGAATGAAGCTGTAGACGAAGGTGAAGGCGGCGATCACCAGCACGTAGGGCGTCACCCCGCCGATCTCCTGCATCACCCGATCCAGGGGCCCGAGGCTCATCAGGTCCCGCACCAGGGCCATGCTCGCCACCGTGGCGGTGATCCCCATGGCCGCGAACACCAGGATCGGCCCCACCAGCAGCACGCTCAGGTAGCGGCTGAAGCGCTCGCCCAGGCTGCGCAACTGGCTCACGTGCCAGATGAAGTTGAACGATTCCTCGATCTTCTGCATCAGCGACACGGCGGTATAGAGCAGCAGCGCCAGGCCCAGCGACCCCAGCACGCCCACGTTCATGTTGGAGATGAACTGGATGATGCGGGCGGTGATCTCGTTGCCCTTCTCCCCCAGGGGCGCCAGGAAATTGAGCAGCACCGGCTCCACCTGGTTGTAGACCCCGAAGGCCTTGAGCACGGAGAAGCTCAGGGCCAGCAGCGGCACCAGGGAAAGCAGCGTGGTGTAAACCAGTCCCATGGCGCGCAGGGTGAGCTGCCCGAAGGCGAGGTCGCGCGCCAGCACCAGCACCATGCGCAGCAGCCGCAGCAGGCGACGCCGCCAGGCAGGCGAGGGCTCGCCGCCCACGCCCCAGACGGCGTTTTCGATGCGGGAGAGGAACTCGGTAAGGTTCTGGCTCAAGGCCGGGGTCCGGTGGCTTCTGGATTCATGTTTCCATGATAGGCCAGGTCTCCCGCGCGAGACCAAACGCATTCGGCGGCCGGGCCGCCCTCCACGAAACGGGGCGGTGCCGGGATCAGGCTTGCTGCACCATGGACAGCACCTGCTTCACGTCCAGGGTGCGCGCCCTGGCCTCGATCTGGGGCGCATAGCGGGTCTGCAGTCCCTTGGCCTCCCCCAGCAGGCGGTTGAAGGATTCCTTCAGCGCCGCCCCGCTGAGGCTGCGGCCGCCGGCGTAGTAGCTCACCGCCACCTGCCCCAGGGCGTAGGTGGTGGCAAAGGAGAACGCGGAGCTGGTGGCCTGGCGCCCGATGCCGCCCAGCAGCCCGCCGCCGACCTTTTTCAGCAGGCCGCCCACCAGCTTCCCCGCCGCCTGCTCCAGGTACTGGGAGGTGAGACCCACGCCCGCCGTGGCCAGGAAATCCTTGATGTGCCCGCGGTCCAGCTCGAAGCCGTGGGACTTGCCGATGCGATACACCATCTTCATCTGCAACGGGATGATGGCCATGGAGGCCAGGGAATCCGGCAGCAGCTCCAGCGCCCCGTTGAGGATGGAGTAGTTGAGGATCATGCCGTCGAGCTCGGCGCGGGTCAGGGTGCTGGCGAGACGGGGCTCCGCCGCCGCGGGCTGCTCCAGGGGCATGGCGGCGATGGCGTCCGCCTGCTCCGTGTACGCCCGCTCGGCCGCGTTGTCCAGCCCCAGCCGCGCCCGCAGGCCGTCGAGGAAGGTCCGCTCGGCGGCGTTCTGCGCCCCGTCGGCGTCGCACACGCATACCGCCATCTCGTAGGCGAGCTGCCGCGACTCCGGGCTCGCCAGCGCCGCCGCCGCGCCCTCCGGCGAGGCGCGCTTCAGCAGCACGTCCTGGTACACCGCCGCCAGGTTGATGGAGGTGCCCGCCGCCAGCGACTCGGCGATGCGCTTCACCTCGGCGCGCTCGGCATCATCCTTCTCGCTGTCGCAGAAGGCCGCCAGCAGCGCCACGGTCAATACGGATTTCAGCTCCTGTTCACTCAAGACTGCCTCCCTTTGCGCACACGCCCCATTGGGCGGCGCGGGGACGGGAAAAGTTCCGCCCCTGCCGGAAAGGCTCCGCCCTACCAGGCCGTTTCCCGCTCCGGCGTCGCGCTGACCTTGTGGATGGAGAGGTCGGCGCCGTTGAACTCCTCCTCCGGGTCGAGGCGCAGGCCGATTGCGGCCTTGAGCCCGCCATAGACCAGCGCGCCGCCGATGAGCGCCACGGCAACGCCGAGCACCGTGCCCGCGAGCTGCGCGCCGAAGGAGACGCCGCCGAGCCCACCCAGGGCCTGGACACCGAAGATGCCGGCGGCGATTCCGCCCCAGGCGCCGCACAGCCCGTGCAGCGGCCACACGCCCAGCACGTCGTCGATCTTCCAGCGGTTCTGGGTGATGGTGAACATGACCACGAACAGTCCGCCGGCGACGCCGCCCGTGGCAAGCGCCCCCAGGGGATGCATAACGTCGGAGCCGGCGCACACCGCCACCAGCCCGGCGAGCGGCCCGTTGTGCACGAAGCCCGGATCGTTGCGCCCCAGCGCCATGGCGACGATGGTGCCGCCGGCCATGGCCATCAGGGAATTCACCGCCACCAGGCCGCTGATCTTGTCTATGGTCTGGGCCGACATGACGTTGAACCCGAACCACCCCACCGACAGGATCCAGGCGCCCAGGGCGAGGAAGGGAATGCTGGAGGGCGGATGCGCGGTCACGGTGCCGTCCTTGGTGTAACGGCCGCGGCGCGCGCCGAGAAACAGCACCGCCACCAGGCCGATCCAGCCCCCCACCGCGTGCACCACCACCGAGCCGGCGAAGTCGTGGAACTTGGCGCCGAACTGCGCTTCCATCCAGGGCTGGATGCCGAAGCGGTCGTTCCAGGCAATGCCCTCGAAGAACGGGTAGACGAAGCCCACCAGAAGGAAGGTGGCGGCGAGTTGGGGATTGAAGCGGGCGCGCTCGGCGATGCCGCCGGAGACGATGGCGGGGATCGCCGCCGCGAAGGTGAGCAGGAAGAAGAACTTTACCAGGTCGTAGCCGTTCTTCTGGGCCAGGGTCTCGGCGCCGGCAAAGAACTGCACCCCGTAGGCGACGCCGTAGCCGATGAAGAAGTAGGCGATGGTGGACACCGCGAAATCCGCGATGATCTTCACCAGGGCGTTCACCTGGTTCTTCTTGCGCACCGTGCCCAGTTCCAGGAACGCGAATCCCGAGTGCATGGCCAGCACCATGATCGCGCCCAGCAGGATGAACAGCACGTCGCTGCCGGTCTTCAGGACCTCCATGTTTCCCCCCTCTCGGTATGGTTGATTTGGCTGAGGGTTTCCTGAAAGCAAACACCATTCCCGCCGCACAGATGGCTGATTTTTAATACTTCCTTTTCTGGCCCGCCGACAACCGGGCGCCCGGCCGCACCGCGCTGGTGCCTGACGACACCGGAGCGCACCGTTCCGGTGCGCTGCTCCCGGATTCCCGGGGCCGCGATCCGGCCGACGCACCGCGCCGCAGGCGCTGGTTTGAGCTTGGGGGTTGATGCCGCTATAGTTCGGCCAACGTGAACCCGCCCTCCTCCGTGACCCAGCCCTCGCCGCAGCCCGCCGCGCAGCCCGCCGCCAAGGATCGCTACCTGACGCTGGACGAGGTGCTGAAGGCACTCACCGAAGGCGCCGTCATCGGCGCAGAGGACGCGGAGAGGATCACCCTGGACCAGCGGGTGAGCCGCTCCGGCCAGCACCCGCTGGTGGTGGTGGCGGACTACAAGCTGCGCGCCCTGCAGCCGCCGAAGAAGCTGCTGCACCTGGAGGCGCTGGTGGAGTGGCTGGCCGGCTGGGCGGACATGCCCTACCTGCACATCGATCCCCTGAAGGTGGACTTCGCCTCCGTCACCGGCGTGGTCTCCAACGCCTATGCCGCGCGCTACAAGATCCTGCCGGTGGCGGTCACCTCCCGCGAAGTGACCATCGCCACCGCCGAGCCCCACGTCACCCAGTGGGCGCGGGAGCTGTCGCAGATCCTGCGCCGGGACATCCGGCTGGTGATCGCCAATCCGCTGGACATCACCCGCTACATCTCGGAGTTCTACAACCTGGCGCGCTCGGTGAAGCGCGCCATGCAGGAGCGGGGCGAGGTCACCACCTCCATCGGCAACTTCGAGCAGCTGGTGGAGCTGGGGCGCAGCGGCAAGCTCGACGCCAACGAGCAGCACGTGGTGAGCATCGTGGACTGGCTCTGGCAGTACGCCTTCGAGCAGCGCGCCAGCGACATCCACCTGGAGCCGCGGCGCGACCTGGGCATCGTGCGCTTCCGCATCGACGGCGTGCTGCACCAGGTGTACCAGATCCCGGCGCCCGTGATGAGCGCCATCACCAGCCGCATCAAGCTGCTGGGGCGCATGGACGTGGTGGAGAAGCGCCGGCCCCAGGACGGGCGCATCAAGACCATGACCCCCGACGGCGACGAGGTGGAGCTGCGCCTCTCGACGCTGCCCACCGCCTTCGGCGAGAAGCTGGTGATGCGCATCTTCGACCCCGAGGTGCTGGTTCGGGACTTCCGCGAGCTGGGGTTCTCGGAGGAGGACGCGCGCCAGTGGAACGCCATGGCAAGCGAGCCCAACGGCATCATCCTGGTGACCGGCCCCACCGGCTCGGGCAAGACCACCACGCTGTATTCCACCCTGCGCCAGCTCGCCACCCCCGAGGTCAACGTCTGCACCATCGAGGACCCCATCGAGATGGTGGAACCCGCCTTCAACCAGACCCAGGTGCAGCATGGCCTGGGCCTGGACTTCGCGGCCGGCGTGCGCACCCTGCTGCGGCAGGACCCCGACATCATCATGGTGGGCGAGATCCGCGACCTGGAAACCGCGGAGATGGCGATCCAGGCCGCCCTCACGGGCCACCTGGTGCTCTCCACGCTGCACACCAACGACGCGCCCTCCGCCATCACCCGGCTGCTCGACATCGGCGTGCCCTCCTACCTGATCCAGTCCACGCTGCTGGGCATCCTCGCCCAGCGCCTGGTGCGCACCCTGTGCCCGCACTGCAAGGAGAAGGCGGCGGTGGAAGAAGCGCCCTGGAACGAGCTGCTGGCCCCCTGGAAGGCGCGCCTGCCCCGCGAGAGCTACCGCGCCACCGGCTGCCTGGAATGCCGCATGACCGGCTTCCGCGGCCGCATCGGCCTCTACGAGATGCTGGTGATGAGCCCGGCGCTGCGGTCCCTGGTGCGGCCCGACAGCGACCTCGCCGAGTTGCGGGACGCCGCCTACAAGGCCGGAATGAAGCCGCTGCGCATCAGCGGCGCAATGAAGGTGGCGAGCGGGCTCACCACCATCGCGGAGGTGGCCGCCGTGGCGCCGCCGATCCAGACGGGCCGCGGGAAGGGCGGCTGATCCTCACTCCCATGCCATGACCGAATCCCGACGCCATGCCCTGATCGGCGCCCTCTTGGGCCTTTGCTTCCCGCTGCTGGCGCTGCTGCCGCCCCTCGCCTCCGGCGCGGACCTGCTCGGCGCGCTGCGGCAGGCCCATTCCGGCCAGCCGCTGCTCTACCTGCTGTACGCCGCGCCGCTGGTGCTGGGCTTTTACGGCCGGGCCCTGGGCTCGAAACAGGATGCGCTGCTGGCGGAGCGCTCGGAGCTGGCGCGCCAGATGGACGCCGTCGCCGAGCGGCTGCGCCTGGAGCAGGAGGAAACACGCCGCGCGCGGGAGCACGCCGTACACATCGCGGGACACGACCCGCTCACGGGCCTGCGCAACCGGCGCAGCATCGCCGAGGAGGCCTCCCGCGTGGTGAAGGCCTCCCGGCGCTACGGCCGCGGCGCCTCGTTCCTGCTGGTGGACGTGGACGGGCTGGAGTCCGTCAACTCGGCGCACGGCACGCTCGCCGGCGACAGGTACCTCGAACTGGTCGCGGCGGCCCTCGCCCGCGGCCTGCGGGAAACCGACGCGGTGGGTCGCTGGAGCGACGACGATTTCCTGGTGGTGCTCCCCGAGACCCCGCCGGAGGGCTGCGCCATCGTCGCGGAGCGGCTGCTGAACCTGGTCACCGGCAGTCCGCTGCTGCTCGAGGGCTACCAGATCAAGCCCTCGGTGAGCATCGGCGCCGCCCACTTCCCCGCCCATGGCGACACCCCGGAATTGCTGGTGGAACGCGCCAGAGCGGCGATGGAACACGCCCGCGCAGCCGGCGGCGCCCGCGTCGCCTAGCAGGCTGTTGAAGAACTCTCCGGGAGCCGCGTTTACACGAAAAATGCTCCAGATGCGAGGCGCGCGACGAAGGTCGTAGCGCGACCGCGCAGCGCGGAGCCGGGGCCCCGCAGGGGATGCGACCGCGGAGCGGGATGCCAGCGCGCCCTCCTGCGCGGTCTTGGCTGCGCCTGCGGGGTCGCATCCACCCGCTGCGCGGGCGGAACCTGCTCCGCCCTCCGGCGCGCTACTACGATGCCGAGGAGCGTAACGACGGAGATGGGCATTTTGTCGTGCAAACCCGGACGGGGCGCGGCTTTCCGGGCGATGGCGCCCCGCAGCGCGGGCCGAGGGGCCCCCGACAGGGGGATCGG
>DASTHR010000031.1:0-4156 GCA_035718105.1 Burkholderiales bacterium | reverse complement strand
TTGAGCGCAAGGACTATCTGCTGGCCCTTGTGCAAACCCTGTTCCTCATGGGCGCCGTGCTGCTGCTGGCCGGCTGGCTGTGGAACCCGCGCTTCGGCTTTGCCGGCCTGCAGCAGGTGTTCTCCGCCTACCTGCTCAATGTCGGGACGCCCTTCGAGCACTGGCTGACGCGAATCGCCCGGGCGGCGGAACTGGAGCGGGACCCCGGGGGTTTCCTCGCCTTCGCCGCGGGGGAACTGGCCGGCCTGCCCTGGGTGCGCGGCGTGGCCTGGCAGTCCCCGGACGGGGACGGGCGCCACGGGCCGGCGGAGGGGGAGGCGGTGCGACTCGAGATGGGTGACCTGGAGTTCCAGATCAACACGCGCTATGCCTCGAGCCCCGCCATGGCAGTCCATGTCCGGCTCCTGGTGCAGATCATCTGGCGCTTCTACGAGGCGAAACGCCGGGAGAAGGTGATGCGCGACATGGCGCGGGTGCAGGCCATCCATGAAACCGGTGCCCGCCTCACCCACGACGTGAAAAATCTGCTCCAGTCACTGTACGGGCTGGCGACCGCCGCGGAGCACGCGTCCACCGACGAGGCCTACCAGCAATTGCTGAGGCGGCAGGTTCCCAACTTCACCAAGCGCCTGGAGGCCACCCTCAGCAAGCTGCGCGCGCCGCACCAGGAGCCCGGCGCGCAGCGCGTGGCGGTCGGAGAGTGGTGGGCGGCCGTCTGCGACCGTTACGAAGGGCAGGACGTCGAGTTCTCCGGTGCCGGCGCTGCAGCGCCGGAGATTCCCCGGGAACTCTTCGACAGCGTGATCGAGAACCTGCTGGACAACACGCGCCATAAGCGCGTGGCCGAACCGGGCATCCGCGTGGTCGTGCGCTGCCAGGCGGGAGCCGAGCGGGTTTCGCTGACGGTCACCGATTCGGGCTCACCGGTGCCCGAAGGCGTGGCGGGGCAACTGCTGCGCGGCGCCGTGGAATCGCACTCCGGCCTGGGCATCGGCCTGTACCAGTGCGCGCGCTGGGCGGAGAGGGAAGGCTACCGCCTGCGGCTCGCCGAGAACCGGTCCGGCAACGTGTGCTTCGAGCTGAGCGGGCCCGAGGCGGTCGAGGTGACTGCCGCTAAGCATCAATAGCCTGTCAGGGCAGGCGCCCGGCGCTCATCATGCGGTTGAACAGCACCGGCAGCGAGAGCCAGGTCATGATGTCGTCGTACTCGCCGCCAGCACCTGCCGCGGCGGGTTCGTGATGGACGAACACGCGATCGTTGTTTGCGCTGTTGGGGTTGGGATTCGCAGCCTCGTCAACGTTGGTTCCGGCGACCCCGCCCGTGGCCGTGTTCTTGCCGGTTGAGTAGACCACCGCTGGCGTCTTGCGGGTGACCGTGACAGTTCCGGCCGTGCTGCCGCAGTTGACCGCCGTGATCCCCGCCGAACTGGAGCATACGAAGAGCAGGCCACCGCTCGAATTTTCTGCCGTGGCCTCGATGCTGGCCATGGTGGCGGTTTTCATTCCGTCCTGCCGGGTGAACGGATTGGTCACGCCGTTGATGGTGCTGTTGTCAACGGCGTATCGGATGCGGGCTCCCCACCCGTCGAGGAGGAAGCCGTTGCCATCGGTCGGCGTCAGCCCCAGCGTCGCGGCGGGCACGAAGCCATTGTAGAAGTTCGAGCACAGACCATTGCTCGTGCTTCCGCCGCTGGCGAAGCTCTCCTGGCCGTTGCTTGTGGAGGATGCGGGGCAGGGCAGCCGGCCGTTGGCCGCGGCGAATCCGAGCAGCGCTTCCCGCGTGTTATCCAGGGTGGCGCGGGTTTCGCTCAGCCGCTGGAGATCGAGTTGCGCCGACACCGAGACTACGAGGCCGGTCAACAGCAGGGCCACGATCCCGAGCACGATGGCGAGTTCGACCAGAGTGAATCCGTTGGCAAGGTGGATGCGGGGCATCATGGGCAGGGGGCGACGCTCAGGTCCGGCGCCAGGCAATAAAGGACGTCGTTGAAACCGGCGGACATGGGCCGGGTTTCGTAATTGCGCCGCGAGCCGCCGGAATCATCGATGTTGTTCTCATTGCGACCCTCCAGGTACTCGTCAGGATCGTCCCGGTTGCTGTTTCGATTCTCCTGGCCCGCGAGCACGCGGCCCGCGAACAGCACGATGGCGGCGTAATTTCCTGCGCCATTGACCTGCAGGCAGGTGCCGCAGTCCGAGGGGATCGGACCCCCGGGGGCGTAGCTCGGAGCCACGTGGTAAAAGAACAGGCTTTTCCAGCGCTGCCAGAGCGGGATGTAGGGTGCCCAGCCCGGGCAGGGCGTGTCCAGGGCGAGAAGCTGGTTTCTCGGGTCGCCGCAACTGGCGGAGACGAACCAGTTGCTGGGGATCGCGCTGGCGGAGTCCCCGACTCGGTTGGACAGCCGCCCGGCGTAGGTGCCCGAGTTGTCGTTATAGTCGCAATCGTTGGTGTACGAGGGAATTCCCACGGGCGATGCCCAGGGAATCCGCCTGTCCGCAGGATAGGAGTTGTTGCGTTGCGCGAAATAGCCGACACAGCTGGCCGCCCGGCGGGTCAGATCTTTGAAAAGCGGCAACATGGCCGCGTAGATTTCATCCATGGTTATGTAAATGAGCCGGTCGTTTATGCCTCGTTCGGGGTCTTCTCCCGCCAGCAGGTGCGTGATTCCGTTTGCCGCCGCCACGACGACCGAATTGTCGATCGTCAGCGCCGCGCCGGTGTCGGGGTCGATGATGGGAGATCCTGACGTGTCGGCGTCAAGATAATTCGATGCGGTAAAGTTTCCCGGACAGAGCACGCGCCCGCTGCTATTGCTGTGGGTCTGGTTCCGCTGCGGTGGTCCCGGCGCGAAGACCACCGCGACGACACGGTTTCCGGGGACCCCGGCGAGCCTTGCTCCTTGCGCGTTGAAGATCTCTATCTGGCCATCGGTCAGGTAACCGTCCTGGTCCAGGAGCGGGTTTCCGCCGGGAGACGTTGCGGAAGGCAGAACAAAAGTTCGCTTGTATCGTCCGGAGACGGCGTACCAGAGGCATTCCGACGCGCCGTCCACCGGTGGCGGGAGCCCCAGCGCTCGCCAGGGCAATCGCCCCCCCTTGCTCACTGCGGTAGTTCCGCAGGTCACGCTGCTCTGTTCACTGCCTTCGGGGACCGCTCCCGTGTCTTCGGGACAGGGCAGGTAGCCGAACCGGCCATTGAGCGCGTTGGCGGTGTCGGTAAATGCGCTGGACGCCGCGTAGGCGATCAATGCTTCCTTGGCCCGCGCCAGTGCTTCGCCGGTGCGCTTCTGCCGCTCCAGGCTCGGGGTCGATGCGGTGAGGCGTCCCAGCAGGAAGTACGCAAGTGTCGCCGTCAACACCAGGACGATCAGCAGGGCGAAGCCGCGTGCGCGCTTGCGCGTAGGGTGCTTCCGCATGGTGGAATCAGCGCCGGCGCCGGGTTCCTCACGGTTTGCCGCTGGGGCGGCTGCCGGCACCGGGCTCAGTCGTTGCGTCTGGGGCGGATTCGCCGGGAGGGGGCGAGATGACCAGCGTTTCCCCCACCCTGAGGCGCACGCGCCTGTCCTTTTCCGGCACCGGGACTTCGACGGCAGCGGGGCCGCCCTTCGCGGAAGGGACCACGGAACCCGGCGAGACGGTCCGCGGCACGCCGTTGATCCAGACCGTCGCCGGGCCGCCGCTGCGCTGGACAATGCCGTCCACGCTTACCCGTTCGCTGGGCGTCCCGGGTGTGGACGCGGCCGCGGGGGCGAGGCGCAGCGACTCCAGGGTCGTGCGCTGCTCCGGGGTGAAGAACAGGCGCCCCAGGGGTTCCGCCGCGGAAACCACCGCCGGAATCAGCGCGAGGCAGGCGGCGGTCATCCAGGCGGAGATCCGAAATATAGGGAAGGAGCGCCGGGTTGTCTGCATGATTGGGGACCCACGGGCGACCTGGTGGGGCTGGAATGTCCGCATGAATGCGGACCCACAGGGTCGCGACAGGTTATCGAAGCGATATTCGGCCATGGCGTCAGCCCTTGCCCTTCTCCAGCAGGGTGACCCAGGTCACGGCGCAATTCGCCTTGATCTGGGGGGCGTAGCGCAGTTCCCGGTCGGCGCCGATGCGCTCCAGGGTGCAGCGCTCGATCAGGGTGATGCCCGCGCTTGCGTTCCGCAG
>DASTHR010000030.1:0-3330 GCA_035718105.1 Burkholderiales bacterium | reverse complement strand
GTCCGCCAAGGAGTACCTGGACGCGGTGAAGGCGCAGCCCAACAACACCTTCAAGATGGGCGGCACCGGCTCCAAGCAGGAGGACCAGATCATCACCGCCGCCATCGAGAAGGTGGAAGGCAAGAAGTTCATTTACGTCCCGTTCAAGGGTGGCGGCGATGTGGCCGTGCAGCTGGTTGGCAAGCACATCAATTCCTCCGTCAACAATCCCATCGAGGCCGTCGCCCACTGGAAGGCGGGCACGCTGCGGGCGCTGTGCGTGTTCGACGACGAGCGCATGCCCTACAAGGCCAAGGTCACCGAGACCCAGTCCTGGAACGACATCCCGTCCTGCAAGGAATCCGGCGTGAACGTGGACTACCTGATGATGCGCGGCATCTTCATGCCTCCGGGCGTGACCCAGGAGCAGGTGGACTTCTATGTCGAGCTGTTCAAGAAGGTGCGCGCCACCCCCGACTGGAAGGAGTTCATGGAGAAGGGCGCGTTTAAGGACCAGTTCATGACCGGCAAGGAATACGCGGACTGGGTCGCCAAGGCCGAAACCCTGCACAAGACCCTTATGCAGGAAGCCGGCTTCCTCGCCAAGTGACATGAGCGGCATGCCGCAAGGGGGGCCCGGAGAGGCCCCCCACGTCACCCTGCGGGCGCTGGAGGTCGCGGTCGGGGCCATCCTGGTCCTGGTCGGCCTCGTGGTCGCCATCGACAGCGAGCGCATCGGCGCCGGCTGGGCGGACGACGGCCCGCAGGCGGGCTACTTCCCGTTCTACATCGGCATCGCCCTCAGCCTCGCGGGCGGTTCGGTGCTGCAGAACGTGTTCCGGCTGTGGAAGGCGCACGACAAGCCCTTCGCCAGCCACGAGCAGCTGAAGCAGATCAACTCGGTGCTGTTTCCCACCATCGTTTACGTGGGGGTGATCTACGCGGTGGGGATCTACGTCGCCTCGGCCCTGTTCATTGGCTGGTTCATGCGGATCCACGGCAAGTTTTCGGTGGCGAAGCTGGTGCCGGTCAGCATCGGCGTGCCGCTGGTGCTGTTCCTGATGTTCGAGGTCTGGTTCAAGGTGCCCCTGCCCAAGGGACCGCTGGAGCGGTTCCTCGGTTACTAGAACAAGAGTCTTTCCGGGCGGAGTGAACCGGCGCCGCCGCGGCGCCGGCAGTGGAGGAAAAAGGTGGAAGAATTAGGCAATCTGATGCACGGCTTCGCCGTGGCCATGAGCATGCAGAATCTGCTGTTCATGGTCATCGGCATCGTGCTGGGCGTGCTGATCGGCGTGCTGCCGGGCCTGGGTGGCGCCAACGGGGTGGCGATCCTGCTGCCGCTGACGTTCAGCATGCCCCACACCTCCGCCATCATCATGCTCTCGTGCATCTATTGGGGAGCGCTGTTCGGCGGCGCCATCACCTCCATCCTGTTCAACATACCGGGCGAGCCCTGGTCGGTGGCCACCACCTTCGACGGCTACCCGATGGCGCAGAACGGGCGCGCCGGGGAGGCGCTCACCGCCGCCTTCACCTCCTCCTTTGTCGGCGCGCTGGTGGCGGTGATCGTGATCACCTTCCTCGCGCCCCTGGTGGCGAAATTCGCGCTGCACTTCGGCCCACCCGAGTTCTTCGCGGTGCAGTTCCTGACCTTCGCCAGCTTTGTCGGCATGACCAAGGGCTTTCCCGGCAAGACCATCGCGGCCATGATGCTGGGCTTTGCCCTGGCGGCCGTGGGCATGGACACGGTGACCGGGCAGCTGCGCCTCACCTTCGGCACCACGGAGCTGCTGCGCGGGTTCGACTTCCTGGTGGCCGTGATCGGGCTGTTCGGCATCGGCGAGATCCTGCTTACCATGGAGGAGGGCCTCGCCTTCAAGGGCGGCAAGGCGAAGATCAACACCCGGGTGGTGCTGCAGACCTGGGCCGAGCTGCCGAAGTACTGGCGCACCTCGCTGCGCGCCTGCCTGGTGGGCTGCTGGATGGGCATCACGCCGGGCGGCGCCACTCCCGCCTCCTTCATGAGCTACGGACTGGCGAAGCGCTTCTCCAGGGACGGCAACAAGTTCGGCACCGGCCAGGTGGAGGGCGTGGTGGCGCCGGAGACCGCGGCCCACGCCGCCGGCACCAGCGCGCTGCTGCCCATGCTCACGCTGGGCATTCCCGGCTCGCCCACGGCGGCGGTGCTGCTGGGCGGCCTGCTGATCTGGGGCCTGCAGCCCGGGCCGCTGCTGTTCGTGGAGCAGAAGGACTTCGTGTGGGGCCTGATCGCCAGCATGTACCTGGGCAACATCGTGGGCCTGCTGGTGGTGCTTACCACCGTGCCCTGGTGGGCGGCGATCCTGCGCATCCCCTTCGGCATCATCGCCCCGGTGATCATCGTGATCTGCTGCGTCGGCGCCTACACGGTGCACAACGCCATGTTCGACGTGGTGATGATGCTGGTGTTCGGCGTGGTGGGCTACGTGTTCAAGAAGCTCAACTACCCGCTGGCGCCCCTGGTGCTGGCGCTGGTGCTGGGCGACATGGCGGAGTCCAGCTTCCGCCAGTCCATGCTGCTGTCCCAGGGCAGCCTCGCCATCTTCTGGTCCAACTGGCTGGTGGGCAGCATCATGGCCCTGGGCGTGGTGATGCTGTTCTGGCAGACCTTCGGCTGGCTCTTTAGTGGGGGCTTCAGGAAATACGCCGACGACTGAACTTCAGGGCCAAGGCCCAAGGGTCAAGGTGCAGGCGAACAAGGCCGCGAGAGCGGCCTTGTTTATTGGGGGCAACTGTGGCTCTGCCCCCCGGTCTGGTCGGGGCCAGGCATTCAGGCGGACATGCGCCTGTCCTGTCCGGCTGAAGCCGGACCCACAACTCTTTTCAGATCGGCTCCACCCGGAGCCGCCCCTTCTGGTCGGCCAGGGTCTTGCCCAGCAGCGCCGTGCAGGCGTAGACGGCGTCAATGTGCGGGGTGGGCGTGGCGGTGAGCTGGCCCATCTCCTTCACCGAGCCCAGCAGCGCCTCCAGCTCCAGCGGCCGGCCCGCCTCCACGTCCTGCAGCATGGAGGTCTTGTGCTTGCCCACGCCCTCGGCGCCGGCAATGCGCTTGTCGATGCTGATGCGGAAACGCACCCCCAGCTTCTCCGCGATGGCCTGGGCCTCGGACATCATGGCCGCGGCGAGCGCCCGGGTCAGGGGGAACTGGCAGATGTCCACCAGAGTGGCGTGGGTGAGCGCGCTCACCGGGTTGAAGGTGAGATTGCCCCACAGCTTGAGCCAGATCTCGGAGCGCAGGTCCGAGGACACCGGCGCCTTGAAACCGGCCCGGGTGAGGGCCTCGGAGATGCGGGTCGCCCGCTCCGACTTTGA
>DASTHR010000029.1:0-2756 GCA_035718105.1 Burkholderiales bacterium | reverse complement strand
TCATCCCCATCTTTCGCGACTGGGTCACCGGGTGCGCCATCCGAGCCTGTGGCACATCAATCGCCGCTCGGTGGCCGGAGCGGTGGCGGCGGGGCTGCTTACCGGCCTGATCCCGGGAAGCAATCCGGTGCAGTTCCTGGCAGCGGCCATCGCCGCGATGATCGCCCGGGTGAACCTGCCCATTGCCATGCTCACCACCCTCTATTCCAACCCCTTCACCATCGTGCCCCTGTATTGGGTGGCATACAAGATCGGGGCGGTGTTCACGGCGGAGGACACCCAGGCCATGCCGAAGGCGGAACTCTCGCTCCTGGACAAGCCATTTGCCGAATGGGGCAGTGCCGTCGTGCACTGGCTGCTGGGCATAGGCATGACCCTGGGAATCGGGCTGCCGCTGCTGGGGCTCACCCTCGGGATCGTGGGCTACTACACGGTGTTCTACGGCTGGCGGCTGGTGATGATCTGGGAATGGCGGCAGCGCGCGAAGCGCCGGGCCGCCAGGCGCCATTGAATCCCCCTTACTGGACGCGCGCCTGCCGCGAACTTGGGGCGCGCGATGAGGTGCTGCGCGACATCATCCGCGCCCACTGCGGTCAGACCCTCGCCAGCCGCGGCGACGCCTTCGGCACCCTCGCGCGCTCCATCGTCGGCCAGCAGATCTCGGTCAAGGCCGCCGCCAGCGTCTGGGCGCGCCTCGAGGCGGCGCTGGGGGAGGTTGCCCCCGACGCCGTGGCCGGGGCGACCGTCATCCGCCTGCAGCGCTGCGGATTGTCCGGGCGCAAGGTGGAGTACCTCCAGGGCCTGGCGCGGGGCTTCGCCGACGGATCCCTGCAGCCCGGCCAATGGCCCGCGCTGGAGGACGAGGCGCTGATCCGGGAACTCACCCGCATCCGCGGCATCGGCCGCTGGAGCGCGGAGATGTACCTCATCTTCCACATGCAGCGCCCCGACGTGCTGCCCCTGGCGGACCTCGGACTGCAGCGCGCCATGCGCCTGCATTACCAGGGGAAGCGGCAGATTTCCCTGCGGCGCATGCAGGCCATTGCCGGGCGCTGGCGCCCCTGGCGCACGGTGGCCACCTGGTATCTCTGGCGCAGCCTGGACCCCGTGGCGGTGGAATACTGACCATCGCCATGAATGCACCGAATAAAAGGACCGGCGATCCGCCGGGTCGGGAGGCCGTTTCCCTGGCGCGGGCGCTGTCCAAGCTGGGCTACTGCTCGCGCACCGAGGCCGAGGCGCTGATCGCCGCCGGCCGGGTGAGCGTCAACGGTCGGGCCGCCCGCTCCGCGTCGAAACGCGTGGATCCGGGACGCGACCGCATCGCGGTGGACGGCAAGCCGGTGCACGCCGCGGCGAAGGTATACCTGATGCTCAACAAGCCCCGCGGGCTGGTGACCACCACACGGGATGAAAAAGGACGCGCCACCGTGTACGCCTGCCTCGAAGGCTCGGACCTGCCGCAGGTGTCGGCGGTGGGGCGGCTGGACAAGGCGAGCGAGGGCCTGCTGCTGTTCACCAGCGACAACCGCTGGGCGGCCCGCATCCTCGATCCCGACTGCGGCCCCGACAAGACCTACCACGTGCAGGTGGCGGCGATCCCGGACCCGGCGGCGCTCCGAAGCATGGAGCAAGGCGTACGGACCCGGCAGGGAGAGACGCTCGCCGTGAAGAGTGCCCGACTGTTGCGCAGCGGGGAGCGCAACGCCTGGATCGAGATCGTGCTGGACGAGGGCAGGAACCGGCAGATCCGGCGCATCCTCGACGCGCTGGGCATGGAAGTTCTGCGACTGGTGCGGGTCGCCATCGGCCCGCTGGTCCTGGGCGACCTGCCCAAGGGGAAGTGGCGCGCGCTCGGCGAGGTCGAGCGCGACGCCCTGGCGAAGCAGCGATAAGGCCGCCTCAGGCCGCGACGGCGCGGAGCGACTCCCGGTAGGGCCGGAACCAGTCCAGCCCGGCTTCTGTTTCGAACCGCGGCCGGTACTCGCAGCCGACCCAGCCGACGTAGCCCAGCCGGTCGATATGGGCGAACAGGTTCTGGAAATTCAGCTCTCCGGTGCCCGGCTCGTTGCGGCCCGGATTGTCGGCGATCTGGATGTGCCCGATGCGCGACAGATGCGCCTCGATGGTGCGCACGATATCCCCCTCCATTACCTGCATGTGGTACACGTCGTACTGGAGGTACAGGTTGGGGGAGCCCACCGCCTCGATCAGGTCCAGCGCCTGCCGGGTCCGGCTGAGGTAAAAGAGAGGGATGTCCCGGGTGTTGATGGGCTCGATCAGCAACCGGATGCACTCCGCCTCAAGCCGCTGCGCCGCGTGGCGCAGGTTCTCCACCAGGGTTTCCTGGATCCGCCGCGGGTCGGCTTTGGGCGGGGTGATGCCCGCGAGGCAGTTCAGCTGCCGGCAGCCCAGCGCCTTCGCATACTCGACGGCCAGTTCCACCCCCGCGCGGAACTCCGCCACCCGGTCCGGATGGCAGGCGATGCCGCGCTCACCCTTTTCCCAGTTGCCCGCGGGAAGATTGTGCAGCACCTGGGTAAGCCCGTGCTGCTGCAGCCGGTCGCTTAGATCACGGACCCGGTGATTGTAGGGAAACAGGTACTCGACGCCCTGGAACCCCGCCGCCCTGGCGGCGCCAAAGCGGTCGAGGAACGGGAGTTCGTTGAACAGCATGGTCAGGTTGGCGGCAAAGCGCGGCATGGCGGCGGTCCTCGGCAGGTTCTTGTTATCTGTCAGGCGTGCTCGAGTTCCAG
>DASTHR010000028.1:0-11103 GCA_035718105.1 Burkholderiales bacterium | reverse complement strand
CTTGTGCCGCGCCTGGATATCGGCGCGGCGCTGCTCGGCGTTGGCGGCGCCGGCCATCTCCGAGAGCCGGCCCTCGTAGGCCCGCACCAGCTGCCGCAGCAGGAAGCGGCGGTTGATCAGCTCGCCCTCCGGCGTGCCTGGCGGCGCGCCGGCGGCGAGCCCACCGGGCGCCTCGATCCGCGCCAGCGCGTCCCGGGCTTCGGCGAGGCGCTTGCGGATTTCCTCCGGATTGAACTGGAGTCCCGCCTTGGTCTCCCGGGACTCCGGCCCCGAGGGGGCCGGGGAAGCCGTGCCCGGCAGCGGCAACTGCGCGGGCGCGGCGAGGGGCAGCAGCAGCGCCGCCAGGACAAGCAGTCGGTTTGCCTTGAGTAGTCGCATGGACGGGCGCTCCACGTTAGGGCGGGTCGCGGCTGGGTTACCGGCGCGCTTCGGCCGGCGGCGGCAGGATGAAATCCCCCGGACGGGTGATGATGCGCTTCAGCCCGCGCCGGACCAGGTCGAGCATCTCTTCCCGCGGCAGGCCGTAGGCGCGCGTGGCACTCCACAGCGACAGCCCGAAGCTCACGCCGAGGTTCAGCACGAACATGGTTCCAACCCCCGCCGCCGCCCACAGCAGGAAACGGATGTCGAACACCGGCTCCCACACCGAGGCGTAGGCCAGCATCAGGATGCCCGAGTTCAGCGTGACATGGCGCACGTCCAGCGGCAGGCCGAAGAACGCCCCCAGGGCCGGGGTAATGCCCAGCATGAGCCCGAGGGAGATGTTGGTGCCCCAGCCCGAAATGTTCCGCGCCACCACGCCGGCGAGCCGGGCCATGCGGCCGCGGCCGAGAAGTCGGCCCGCCGCATGCTCGCTGATGGCCAGCGGCAGGCGGTGATAGGCGGACCAGTTGTCCAGCCAGCCGCCCACCAGGCTTGCCAGCCAGAGGATGACCCCGGTGAGGGCCGCGTACCAGATGGTGCCGCTGTCAATGGGGCTGAGGGAGGTGAACACGTATTGCACTTCCTCCCGGCTGAGGAAGGGGCTGCCCCACAGCCAGCCCCAGGCCCAGCTGAAGGCGTAGGCGCCGGCGCCCACCACCAGAACGTTGGCGGCCACCGCCGCGAGCTGCGAGGATACCAGTCGCGAAAAGTAGTCGAGGATGCGGTCGACGCGCTTGCCGCCGGATTCGCGGCGAATGATGCGGGCCAGGGCCGCCGCCGTCATGGCGGGCTGCTTGGTGGCCAGGATCAGGTGGAAGGCCTGCAGCAGCAGGAAGCTCACCGCGTAATTGAGCCCGGCCAGCAGACCTTCGACGAAAAGCGGCAGGTGCCAGCCGTGGATCGAGATCTTGATCGCAGCGGTGATCACCGTGAGCAGGCCGCCACCTGCTGCCGCCACCCAGATATGTCCGTACTCGGCGCGGTCCGCGGCGACGTAATGCTCCCCCGCCTGCCCGGAGCGCTCCACGATCTTCGCGTGCAGCAGGTTGAGGTTGGTGCGCACCAGGTGCCGCAGGCTGCGGTCCTCGTGCACCGCGGCCACCAGCCTCGCCAGCAGGCGCCTGATGGCGCCGGCCCGGGCCGCCCGCTCCCGGGTGGTCATGATCTCCACCATGTTCTGCATGCGGTCCAGGCAGAGCTGAATCACCCGCAGGGCGTAGACGACGTTGACGTTCACGCCGTGGGTGTTGAGGCGCTGGTAGATCTCCTCCATTTCGCCGCGGCACTCCGCGGCGGCGCGGCGCCAGTCCAGGGCGGCCTGCTCCAGGTCTCCTTCGGCGATCCACCGGGCGGCCAGCGCCTCGCTGGCCTTCTCGAACCGGTAGAACGGGGATTCGCCCACTTTCTGGTGCCCGGCGCGGCTGCGCACGTCCCGCATCAGGCCGTGGGCCTGGACCTTTGCGGCGAGCAACAGGAATCCGTCGGCAAAATCGCCGCGCATGGAGCTCCACAGCCCGGGCCTGTCCAGCGGCGCCAGCAGCCGCAGGAAGCGGTCGAACAGGGCGCTGTCGAGACGCCGCACCCGCTCCACGTGGTAGGCGCTGCGGTAGATCCGGCGCAGCAGGCGGGCCAGGTCGTGGTCGTCCCGGGGCGCGGGCACGATCTTGTCGGCGAGGCGGTCGCCGAACTCGCTGAGAAAACCCCGGTCGCCGGGGATTCCCGCCTCGGCGAACAGATTTATCCCGTGGGCTTCCAGCAGGATGGCGGCCACGCTCTCCTGGAAGCGGTTACGCAGTCCGGAATCCGCCTCCAGCAGGTCAAGCAGCATGCGCAGCCGCCCGGTGGCATGGTCGGGCAGGACCCCCGTGCTCCCCTGCGCGAGCAGGGCGCGCTGGTCTATGCCCTCGCGCCACCAGTTCAGCAGCGCCACCAGGGCATCGCTGCGTTGCGCGAGTTCCTCCGCCTCGAGAAATTCCCCCAGCAGCGCGGCCAGGTCGTGGACCAGGGCGTCGCCCGCGCGATCGCTGAAGAACTGGAACACCGCGGGACGGACGGCGGGCGCTTCTGCCATGGAGCTGCGGGGGGGATGAGGCGTTGCCGGCGCGCTATTTATTCGACGAGAGGAATCTCGGCGCTCAGGCGGGCGTTGATCAGGTTGTCGAGCCTGGTCTCGATCTGGTAGTAGCGGGCGAATTTCCGGCCCGGCAGGATGCGCGAGAACCTGTCCATGTAGCGCTCCTTGAGCTTCACCCGCGCCTGGTCCAGCTCCAGCGCTTCCCTGACCCAGCCCTTCGCCTGCTCGTCGGTCACGCGGCTGGCGTTGTAGGCATCCGCGTACTCCCTGATCATCCCGTAGAGGCGGTCCCCGTGCCTGGCGCGCTCGGCCTGGTACTCCTGGTAGAGGGGCCAGAACGCCTTGGCTTCCTCCGGGGTCAGATCCAGGTTGGCCCGCACCGTTGCCTCGCGCTCGCCCCGCAGGGTCTGGCGCTGGTACTCGACATAGGCAGAAGCCTGGTCAGCGGCGGCGACGACGGAAAAAAATGCCAGCAGCGGGATCAGCGCAAGCAATGCGCGCGGGGCTCGCATCGGGACTCCCTGTTCAGAAACGAGCGGGAAGCTTAACCGAAACCCGCGGGCGGCTCCAAGGCCGCGGCGGGTTGCGCCGTGCTACCATCCCCACCGCATACCCACCCAGGAGGAAAGGCATGAGCAACGATCGCGCACTGACCATTCACTTCATGGACGGCACCAGGGTTTCCTTCGATTTCCCCGAGCAGAAGACCAATGAGGCGGCGCGCGCCATCATGTTCGAGGAGATCCTGAAGAGCCCCTACGTGATGGTGGAGGCGGAGGGAGCGTTTCTCATGTATCCGGTGGCGAACATCAAGTCCATCCAGATCATGGTGCCGACGGCGCCGGGAAAGACTCCCGCGGTGAAGGGGGTCATCCGCGGGGCGCGGATGGCGGACTGAAGCCGGTCGGCAGCCGCACGCTGGCCCGCAGTCCCTTGCCGCCATCGCCCCCGGAGAGCGTCACCGTCGCGCGGTGCCGCTCCGCCACCCGCTTCACGATGGCCAGGCCCAGGCCCGAGCCAGGGGAATTCGCCTCGGCGCCCCGGTAGAAGCGGTCGAACACCCGCTCCCGCTCCGCCGGCGGGATGCCCGGGCCGGTGTCGGTCACCTCCAGCACGGCGCCGGGTCCCTCCGCTCGCACAGCGACGTCCACCCGCCCGCCCGCAGGCGTGTAGCGCACGGCGTTGTCCACCAGGTTCCGCAGCATGAGGCGCAGGCTGCCGGCATCCCCCTCGATCCTGGCGGGCGCGCTTTCGGCGACCCCGAGGTCGATGTTCCGGGCGTCCGCCAGAGGCGAGAGTTCCGTCACCACGGCCTTCGCCAGCGCCTCCAGGTCCACGGGTTCCCGGGGCAGGGGCGCTTCCGGATCCAGGCGCGCCATGGCCAGGAGTTGCTCCACCAGGCGTACGGCGCGCTGCAGGCCGGCCCTGAATTCGGCCATGACCGCGGCGCGCTCGGCCTCTCCGGCATGCTCCAGGTTCTGCAGCTGCAGTTGCAGGGCGGTAAGGGGGGTACGCAGCTCATGGGCCGCATCCGCCACGAACTGGCGCTGGGAGGAAAAAGCGCGATCGAGACGTTCCAGCAGCCGATTCAGGGCCAGGGCCAGGGGGCGGATCTCGTCCGGGAGGCCCGCCTCGGGAAGCGGATCGAGGGCGTCCGGCCGGCGCCTCCCCAGGGCCGCCGCCACCCGCTCCAGGGGGCGCAGGCCGAAGCCCACGCCCAACCAGACGATGGCGCCGGCCACCGGCACCAGGGCCAGCAGCGGCGCGATGTTGCGCAAGGCCGCATCGGCGCTCAGACGGTCCCGCACCCGGGCTGGCAGCGCGGCCTGGATGGTGCGGGTACCGGTCCGCAGCACATAGGCGCGCCACTGCGTGCCCTGCCAGGTGACGTCGTGAAAGCCCTCCAGGGGAATCAGCGGCAGCTCGCGGTCGGCGCGGGACAGGTACATCAGGCCGCTCTGGCCGTCCCAGACCTGGACCACCAGGTCGCCTTCCTCGGCACCGGCCATCTCCCGCGAGATGGCGGCCGCCAGCAGGCTCTGGCGGCGCAGCGAGACGGCGGTCTCCCGCAGCTGGTAGTCCAGCAGCAGCCCCACCTCTTCCCGCGCCTTGAGATAGGCGGCGATGCCCGTGGGCACCAGCGCGGCCGCGAGGCCCATCATCAGCCACGCCAGGAGCCGCCCCCGCACCGAGTTCACGCGCAGTCCCCTATCTTCCACCCCACCCCGCGCACGTTGCGGATCACCCCGGCGCCCAGCTTGCGCCGCAGGTTGTGGATGTGCACCTCCACGGCGTTGCTCTCCACCTCCTCCCACCCGTAGAGGCGCTCCTCCAGCTGCTCCCGGGACAGCACCTCCCCGGGCTGCTCCGCCAGGGCGAGCAGCAGCGCGAACTCCCGCGGCGAGACCTTGACCGGCGCTCCGCGCCAGAGCGCCTCGTGGGACGCGGGATCCAGGCGCAAAGCCCCGTGCTCGATCTCCGGCCGGGCCCGGCCACCGCGCCGGCGCAGCAGCGCCCGGACCCGGGCCGCCAGCTCCTGGAGGTCGAAGGGCTTCACCATGTAGTCGTCGGCGCCGCTGTCCAGGCCCTTCACCCGGTCCTCGATGCCGTCCCGGGCCGTGAGTATCAGGGCCGGGATGGCCGAGCCCCTGCGGCGCAGGCTACGCAGCACCTCGAGACCGTCCCTGCGCGGCAGCCCCAGGTCGAGGAGCAGGAGATCGTGCACGCCCGTTTCCAGCGACAGCTCCGCGGCCCGGCCGTCCCGCACCCAGTCCAGGGCGAACCCCTCGCGGCGCAGCCCTCGGCTCACGGCTTCGCCCAGCATGGGGTCGTCTTCCACCAGCAGCAGTCGCATGGCTGCAATTCTAGAAAAAAAACGGCCGCACCGCCTTGGCGGCGCGGCCATTTCCGTGCGTTGCGCCGGCGTCAGCCCCGGGCCGGCGGAACCGAAAGCGCCAGGAACAGCGCGCCCTCGCCCCGCTTCACCAGGATGGGGACGGACTTGCCGGCGGGCATGTCCTTCACCAGTTCCCTCAGGTGCGCGACATCCTTCACTTCCCGGTTGTTGATCTGGAGGATCACGTCGCCGGTGCGCACCCCGGCATCCCTTCCCGGGCCGTCCCCCACCTCCGTCACCAGCGCTCCTCCGTGGACGCCGAGCTGCCCGCGCTGCTCGGGACTGAGGTCTGAAACCGAGACGTTCAGCCGGGCGCCCTTGGCGTCCGGCTCGGCCTTGCCGACCCGGGTCTTGCTGCTTTCGGGGAAGCTTCCCACCCTGACTTCCAGGGACCGCTCGCTGCCCTCGCGCAGGATCGACAACGGAACCTTCTTCCCGGGCCTGGTCGCCCCCACCCGCGGCGGGAGGTCAGAGCTGTCCGCCACCGGCTTGCCGTCATAGGCGACGATAATGTCGCCAACCTTGATTCCGGCCTCGGCGGCGGGGCTGCCCTCGCTGACCTGGGACACCAGCGCGCCCCGGGGCTGTCCGGCGCCCAGGGACTTGGCGAGATCCTGGGTCACCGGCTGCATGACGACCCCCAGCCAGCCACGCTCCACACTGCCTCCGGACTTGAGCTGCTCGACGATGTTCATTGCCGTGTTGACCGGAATCGCGAAGGCAAGCCCCATGTAGCCGCCGGTGCGGCTGTAGATCTGGGAGTTGATCCCCACCACCTGCCCGGCCAGGTCGAAAAGCGGGCCGCCGGAATTGCCGGGATTCACCGCCACGTCGGTCTGGATGAAGGGCACGTACTGGTCGCCCGGCAGGGAACGGGAAAGTGCGCTCACGATGCCCTGGGTCGCGCTGCGCTCGAAGCCGAAGGGCGCGCCGATGGCCACCACCCACTGTCCCACCTTCAGGGCATCCGAGTTGCCGATCTTTGCCGCGGGCAGATCAGTCGCCTCGATCTTGAGCAGCGCCAGGTCGGTGTACGGGTCGCTGCCCACCACCTTGGCGTCGAATTCGCGCCTGTCGTTGAGCTTGACCGTCACCTTCTCGGCGTTGGCCACCACGTGATGGTTGGTGACGATGTAGCCGTCCGGTGAAATAACGAAGCCCGAGCCCATGCCGTGGGAGGGCGCCGAATCGGGGCCCGGCAGGTTCCGGGGGAATGGAAAGCGCTTGAAAAACTCGCCGAAGGGGTGGTTCTCCTCCGGGTCGGGCATGGCCGGGCCCGCGCCTTCGGCCGCCTTGCCCGACACCGTGATCTGAACCACGGTGGGCGTGTTGCGCTCCACCAGGGTCGCGATGTCGGGAAGTTGCATGGGAGCCGCTGTCGCTGCCGGGGTCGGGGCCGGCGCCGGCGCGGGCGACTCCTGCCGGGTCTGCAGGGCGAGGGCCGACCCGGCGCCGATGCCGACGGCCGCGAGTACGGTGATGATCTGCCTGGTCCTGAGAGAAACGTTCATCATGGATTGCCTCCTAGACGGGCCGGCGCACCCTGCGCCAGCTGCTGGGGACCCATCCTAGTGAGCGGGGACTTAAAAAAGACTTAAGAACAGCGTCAGGCTGCGGAGTCGGGCCTGACCGGTTCAGCGGCTCTCCAGACGGAAGCGGATCGGGACTTCCACCCAGGCCGCCACCGCCTGCTCGCCCTGCCGGGCGGGCACGAACTTCCAGCCCCTCACCGCCTCCAGTGCAGCCTCGTCGAGCACCGCCGCGCCGGATGTCCTGGCCAGCCTGATCTCCTTCGGCAGCCCGGCCTCGCTCACCAGCACCGACAGCAGCACCACGCCCTCCAGTCCGCGGCGGCGCGCCACCGCGGGATAGTCCGGCGGCGGGTTGCTGAGGTAGGCGGCGTTGTAGAGCGGCGGCGTGACCGGCACCGGCCGCGGCGGTTCCGGTGCCGCGGTCACCGCGGGGGCGGCGCTGCCCTGGGGGGCGGTCAGCACCGCGGGCGGCGGCGCCGGCGCCGGCTCGGCGACGGGCGCGGGGGCGGGTAGGGGCTCGGGCCGGATATCGGGACGGGTTTGAGGCTCCGGCCGGGGGCGCGTAACCGCGGGCGCCGGGGGGGGCGGTACCGGTTTCATTTCCGGCACCACGGGCGGCAGTTCCGCGAGACGCACCTGTATGGGTGGGGGTTCGATCACGGCCTGGGGCAGGGGGCGGTTCGCCAGCAGCATCACGATCGCGTGCAGCAGCAGGGATGCGGCCAGGAAGCGCAGCAGGCGCTCTCTCGGGCGCCCGCGACCCCGCTCGTCGGTGAACGGAACCGGGGCGGGATTTCGGCGCAGCGGGATGACCTGGGCGGTCTTCAGTGTGGCCTGGCTCATGGGGGACAGGAATGTTACCCCCCCAATCCGCCGCTGGCTACCGCGCGGCTAGTAACTGCCGAAACCGCGTCAGGGGCGGGTGAGGACCCGCGCCGGCACCGGCCCGGACATCCGCGCCTGGCGCATGGCGAACAGGAAGGACAGGGCGAGGAAGCCGATGATGGCGAGGCCGATGGCGAGTTCCTTGCCCTCGATCCAGGCATCCAGCGCGTGGGAGAAATACTTTGCGACGCCGAATCCGGCAAGGGCAAGCGAGAGCCCGGAAACCACCAGGCTGAACACCCGCGAAGCGACGCGGGCCCGGTGATCGGCGCGGCGGATCAGGCGCGAGATCCACAGGCCGTTGGCGCCGTCGGCGGCCAGCATGCCGAGCATGAAGGCGAGGCCCAGCGCCAGGGAGTGTCCCCAGCCGCCGAACTGGGTTGCGGTCACGGCGAACAGCGCGGCCTGGCTCATGGTGTCGAAGGAGACCGCGAACAGGGACCCCACCAGCGCTATCAGCAGCGGATGGCTGGTGCGGGCGAGCCGGCCCAGCAGCCCGCCTTTCAGGCCCACCGGCTGCACCATCTCGTGAGGCGCCGCGGCCACCACCGCCCGCAGGTTGAGCAGCCCCAGGCCCAGCAGGAACAGGATGGAGATCCACGCCCCCAGGTCGGCGATCCAGACCGGCACCTCCCAGGTCTGCGCCATGGCGCCCACGGCCAGCGCCACCGCCACCACCACCGCGCCGTGGCCGAGGGAGAACAGGGTTCCGCACCAGCGGGCGATGGACGGCCGCGCGACGGCATTGAAGCGGGTGAGGCCATCGATGGCCACCAGATGGTCGGCATCGAGGCCGTGCTTCAGGCCGAGGGTGAACACCAGGGCCAGCAGCGTCATCCAGTCGTTCGGCAGGGCTTCCATGATTCCGCCTCCCCGGCAGGCTGCCGGCGTATGATAAAAACCAGTTACTTCATACCAGCATCCCCACGGGATATCAACCCGTCAACCTCCTCGGGATTGGTCCGCCTCAGGCCGCGAGGGGGACGGTGAGCGTGAAGGCCGCCCCGCCGTCGGGGTGGTTGGCGGCGGCGAGGCTGCCGCCGTGGCGCTCCACGATGCCGTAGCTGATGGAGAGGCCAAGCCCGGTGCCCTTGCCCACGGGCTTGGTGGTGAAAAAGGGGTTGAACACCTGGGAGAGCTGCGCCGGCGGGATGCCCGGCCCGTTGTCCCGCAGCGTCACCTCGGCATGCCCGCCGGCGGTCCGGGCGCTGATCTCTAGCCGTGGGCGCGGGGCGTTGGCCACTGCGTCCACGGCGTTCTGCACCAGGTTTACCAGAACCTGGTGCATCTGCCCCGGGGATCCGGCCACCGGGATGTGCGTCGGGATATCCCAGATCACCGCCACCGGGGATCCGGTGGCCTTCACCACCCAGTGGACGGAGCGCTGCAGGACCTCCACCAGATCGAAGCGCGCGTTTTCCTCCCGGTCCACGGCCGAGAAGCGCTTCAGCCCGTCCACGATGGCGCGGGTGCGCTCCGCCCCCTCGATGGTGCCCTCGATCAGCGGCTGCAGGTCCTTCACCACGTGGTCGATTCGCAGTTCCCGCCGCAGCGCTTCCCGTCGCGCCGGGTCCTCCCCGGCGTGAATGGCGTCCAGGTAGCGCTGGATGCGCTGGGCATACTTCTGCAGGGCGTGGACGTTGCCCAGCACGAAGCTGATGGGATTGTTGAGCTCGTGGGCCACTCCCGCCACCAGCTGGCCGAGCGAAGCCATCTTCTCCGAGTGCACCAGCTGTTGCTGGGCGCGCTTCAGTTCCTCGTGGGCATCGCGCAGCGCCTGGTAGGCCTTGCGCAGGTCGCCCACGGGGCGCCCCGCCACCACCAGGCCCACGAGTTTGCCCAGGGGGTTGAAGCGGGGGGTGCAGTTGAGGGCCACCGGCATGGCGCCGCCTGCGGCGGCGATGTGCAGCTCGCAATCCTGGATCGGACCGCCGCCCTGCACCTGGTCGATCAGGAGCGCCGCCTGCTCCCGGGAGGGCGTGTCGGCGAACAGCTCCGGCAGCGCTGTGCCGATGAGGGCTTCCTGGGTGCGGCCGGTGAGAGCGGTGAGGGCCTGGTTCACCTCCTGGATCAGGCCGTGGCGGTCGCACACGATGAGCACGTCGGACATGGAGGTGAGCACGCTCAGGATGAACTGCTGCGACTCCTCCAGGGCGGCGTTCTTCTGCTCCAGCGCCGCCTCGTACTGGATCAGGTCGGCGTAGACCTCGTCCATCTTGCGGATCACGTCAATCCAGACCGATTCCCCGGCCTCGGTCTCCGGGACCAGCCCGGCCATGCGGCGGGCGGTGTCCTTCGCGCGCCGGGAGAGCCGGGCGCCGGCGGGCTTGGCTCGCATCAGGACTTCGGGTGGCTGTGCAGGTGGTAGTGGATGTGCCCCGCCTGCTCCCGCTCCGCGGGCACCAGGTTGAGGCTGCCATGGCGCACGCCGCGCTCGGCGCTGATGCGGTCGGCGAAACCCCGCACCTCCCGGGTGGGTCCGCGCAGGATCACCGTCTCCAGGCAGTTGTCGTGGTCCAGGTGGGCGTGCATGGTGGAAATAACCAAGTGGTGGTGGTCGTGCTGCAGACCGGTGACCCGCTCCGCCAGGTCGCGCTGGTGGTGGTTGTAGATATAGGACAGGTTGGCGATGCAGTAGGGCGCCTCCCCGCTGTCCAGGCGCCGCGCCTCCAGCTCCCGGCGCAGCATGTCGCGCACCGCCTCGGAGCGGTTCTGGTAGCCCCGGGATTCGATCAGGCGGTCGAACTCGGTGGCGAGCTTTTCGTCGAGGGAGATGGTGAAGCGTTCCATGGTCGGCGCCGGTTGTGCGTGGTGGGAGCCATTGTAGGAGGCCGGCGTGTGTCGCGTCACGGGCCTCAAAATGAAGAGCCCCCGGGACGGTCCCGGGGGCCTCGGGGTTGCGGGGCGGGAAATCAGGCGGCCTTGCCGTATTTCTCCTTCGCCGCGCGCGCGGCCCGCGCCTGTTCCGGGGTGTAGGACTGACCGGACCAAAGCATGCTGTAGGCGACCTCTTCGTTGCCGTTCTCGCACAACTCCAGCACCTCGCGGAACAGCGGCTGGAAGGTTTCGCTTCGGTGCGACTGCTCGTGCTCCTCAAAGCTGCGCCAGAAGGTCACGATCAGCGCCTCCTTGTCCTTCATCGGGCTCGCCACCGCCTGGCCGACGGTGGAGCCCTCGTTGGAGATGGCGCCGCTGTTCAGGGCCACGAAGCCGCCGATGAAGCCGGTCTCCGAGTGGTAGGTCTTCACGTTTTCACACAGGTTGGCGACCCGCTCCTGCAGGTCGTCCACCGT
>DASTHR010000027.1:0-6432 GCA_035718105.1 Burkholderiales bacterium | reverse complement strand
CCCTCGCACAGGGCTTCCGCCTCGCCGCAACTGATGACCTGCATGGGGATCGCGATGCACATTGCGGCGCCCCTACCTGTTCTCGATTTCGTGGCGCAGGTTCAGGAAGCGGGCATCGCCCTGGCGGCACACCTGGTCCGTACCGGGGCGGCCGCTTTCGTAGGCATCCAGCTTCAGGCTCTCCGCGTTGGGCAGCACCGGATTGGTGGGGGGCGCGCTGCGGGACTTGCCGGGGCTGCCCCAGCGCTCCAGGGTTTCCAGGGCGAGGGCGATGGCTTCCGGGATGCGCGCCTTCACGCAGTCCCGCAGGCTGCCGCCGAAGTCGGTCATGTCCTCGGGCTGGACGCCGATCAACACGGATTCCTCCGGGTGCTCGCCCTGCAGCCGGGCCAGCGCCAGCACTTCCTGGAAGCCGATCTGGTGCATGCTCATCTTGTTGGCGGCGAGGAAGGAGGGAATCTCTTCGTTCCACACCACCTTCATCGAGCCGGGAGGCATGCGATAGTCCACGGCGTCGAAAATGATCATGCGGCGGACGGACTTCACGAACGGGAGCAGGAACAGTCCCTGGGTGCCCCCGTCCATGAGTTGCACTTCCGGCGGGAACTCGTACTGCGCATCCAGAGCCTCTACGGTCCGGACGCCGAAGCCCTCGTCTCCCCACAGCAGATTGCCGATGCCAAGCACCAGCACGTCAGATTGGGTGGTCACGCCGTTATCCCCCTACCGGATAGAAGGTTGCTGTTACATGGGGTGTTACAAGAACCGTGCCACGATAGGGCCGGTTGCGATCCGGCTTTTGATTTGGATCAAAAAACAGCGCGATTCCCGCGTGCGAGAAGATGGTCTTTGCGTGCAGTTTTTCCCGAAATCTGGAACAGATTCCTGATCGAAAATGGGAAAGTTCGGAGGCCGGAGCGGGTGGAAACCCGCCGCAACGTCAGCGGGGCCGGGGGGGCGCGCCGGCCTTATCGCTCCGGTAGGCCCGCAGGGCATGGTGCATGTCCCACGCCATCTGCAGGCCCATCCAGAAGGCCGCGTCGGTGCCGAAGAATACGGCGAGGCGGATGGCGGTGTCCGGGGTGATGGAGCGGTGGCCGCGGATCAGTTCGTTCACCCGGCGGCGCGAGATGCCCAGTTCGTCGGCCAGCGCCTGCTGGCTGATGCCCATGGGAATCAGGAACCGGGTCTCGAGGAATTTGCCGGGATGCGCCGGGGCGCGGCTGCCGAGCCGGACATCGGCGGGCGCAGCGGCGCCCGGCGTCTTCGCGGCGCCGGATGCGCGGGGCTTGCGGGGCTTTGCGGCGGTCATGGAACGTTCCGTGGGGCGGTTGCACCAAGGAAAAAGGCGTGTCCCTTGCGGGTGCACGCCTTTTGTCCTTCCTCCTCCCTGATTCCTGCCTGGCGCCGGCGTCTCAGCGCCTCACCTTGATCTGGCGCCAGCCGTTCACCATGGTGCTGAACATGGTGACCTTTCCGAACACTTCCTCGCGGATGACCATGTAGATGTGGATCATCGCGAACACGACGAGATACCACATCCCGAAGTGGTGCCAGGTGTGCACGTTCTGCGGGTTGTTCCCCAGCAGCGGGATCACCCAGGAGCTGAACATCCTGAACGCCCAGCTGTCCTGCCCCAGTCCCTCGCCGTACATGGAGAAGCCGGTGCAGATCATGAAGATCGTGCCCAGCACATACATGAAGAACATGGCGATCTCCGCCAGCGGATTGTGGCCGATGTAGTCCCGGTCCGCCGGCTTGAGGAACAGGTAGTACTTCACGCGCTCGAAGATGCCGTTCCACCAGGCGCCGCTGAGCATCGCCAGGGGCACCAGGAAGATGTCCCGGGCGTAGCGGTTGCCAACCAGGGCCCAGTAGATCCGCAGCAGGAAGAACACCGTGAACACGTAAGCGGCGGCGAAGTGGGCGAAGCGGATGTAGCCGAACAGGAAGCGCTCGCTCGCCTCGCCCTCGACCGAGGGCAGCGGGGAGCCGATGAAATAGCCGGTCGCCATCAGCACGAACATCGAGATCGCCATCACCCAGTGCCAGAGGCGCACGGGCGCCTCGTACACGTAGACGGGCAACTGCTTCTCGACGGGCGGGCCGGAGTATTCTTGGGTGGACATGGGGCTCTCCCTCTAGCGCACCTGCACCCGGGCAACTTCCTCCCCCTCCGGCGACACCACGTGGGTGGCGCAGGCAAGGCAGGGATCGAAGCTGTGGATGGTGCGCAGGATCTCCAGCGGCTGGTCGGGCTTGGCCATGGGGGTGTTGAGCAGCGAGGATTCGTAGGCGCCGATCTGGCCCTTGGCGTCCCGCGGTCCCGCATTCCAGGTGGTGGGCACCACGCACTGGTAGTTGTCGATCCTGCCGCCCTTGATCTTCACCCAGTGGCCCAGGGCCCCCCGCGGCGCCTCGCAGTAGCCGGCGCCCTTGGCCTCGGCGGGCCAGGTGGACGGATCCCAGTTGGCCACGTTGGCGGTGGCCAGGTCGCCGTTCTTGATGTTGGCCATCAGCTTCTGGTGGTAGTACTTCATGCGGTGGGCGCACAGGGTGGCCTCGACGCCCCGCGCCGCGGTGCGGCCCAGGGTGGAGAACAGCGCCGTGACGGGCACGTCCAGCTTCTTCAGCACCATGTCCACCGTCTGTTTCACGTCCTCGCGGCCCGAGGCGTAGGCCACCACCATCCGCGCCAGGCAGCCGACTTCCATGGGCTGGCCCTTGTAGCGCGGCGACTTGACCCAGGAGTACTTGGCGCTCTCGTCCAGCTCCCGGATGTCGGTCTTCGTGCCCTTGGTGGCCTTGCCCAGCTCGAAGTGGGGCTCGGTGACGCCGTCGAAGGGGTGCAGGCCCTTGTTCTCGTCGGCGTACTTGTACCAGGAGTGGGTGACCCATTCCTGGATCTGGTTCGGGTCCTTCAGGTCCACCGGCTGCACTTCATTGAGGTTGCCGCCGACGATGGCGCCCCGCGGCCACCACAGGCTCTTGTTGGACTGGTCGTTTGCGATGTCCGGGAAGTCGCCGTAGGCCAGCAGGTTTTTCGCGCCGATGCCGCCGCCCCACTGCGCCCAGTCCTTGTAGAAGGAGGCGATGGCCAGCAGGTCGGGGATGTAGACCTGGTCGAGGAAGTCGATGGTGCGCTGGCAGATGTCCGCCACCATGGCGAGCTGGGTCATGTTGATCGCGCCCACCGCGCCGGTGTTGTTTACGTTGAGGGAGCAGGGCATGCCGCCCACCAGCCAGTTCGGGTGCGGGTTCTTGCCGCCGAATATGGTCTGGATCTTCACGATCTCCTTCTGGAAGTCCAGCGCCTCGATGTAGTGGCCCACCGCCATCAGGTTGGCTTCCGGCGGCAGCTTGTAGGCCGGGTGGCCCCAGTAGCCGTTCTTGAACGGCCCGAGCTGGCCGGAGTCCACGAATTTCTTCAGCCGGTTCGAGAGGTCGCGGTAGTAGCCGGGGGAGGAATTCGGCCAGGAGGAAATGCTCTGCGCCAGCTCCGAGGTCTTCTTCGGGTCGGCCTGCAGCGCGCTCACCACGTCCACCCAGTCCAGGGCGTGCAGGTGGTAGAAATGCACCAGGTGGTCCTGCGCGTAGAGCGTCGCGTGCATCAGGTTGCGGATGATGTTCGCGTTCTCCGGGATCTTGATGCCGATTGCGTCCTCCACCGCCCGCACGCTGGCCAGCGCGTGCACGCCGGTGCAGACGCCGCAGATGCGCTCGGTGAAGGCCCAGGCGTCCCGCGGGTCGCGGCCCTTGAGGATGATCTCCAGCCCGCGCCACATGGTGCCGGTGGACACCGCGTTGGTGATCACGTTCTTGTCGTTGACGTTCACCTCGATGCGCAGGTGGCCCTCGATGCGGGTGATGGGGTCGACGACGACGCGCTTGCCGCTGTTGTCGAGGGTGAAACCTTGGGTCTGGTAGCTTGCCATGGCTTACTTCTCCGCCTTCTCGGGTTGATCCTTGCCGCCCATGCGCCGCAGCGCGCTCACCGCCGCGTGGGCCGCGATCGCCGCGCCCACCGCTCCGGCCACCGTGGCCCCCACCCGGTCGGCGTTGGCCTCCACGCCGAAGGCGTTGATATTGGTGAGCCGGTCGTAGAACGAGCCCTTGTCCCAGAAGCCGTCCTCGGCGCAGCCGATGCAGCCGTGGCCGGAACCGATGGGGAAGGAGACGCCCTCGTTCCAGCGCACCGTGGAACAGGCGTTGTAGGTGGTGGGACCCTTGCAGCCCACCTTGTACAGGCAGTAGCCCTTGCGCGCGTTCTCGTCGTCGAAAGCCTCCACGAACTGGCCGGCGTCGAAGTGGGGGCGGCGATAGCACTTGTCGTGGATGCGCTGGCTGTAGAACATCTTCGGCCGCCCCTGGCGGTCCAGCTCCGGGATCTGGCCGAAAGTAAGCACGTAGGCGACGACGCCGGTCATCACCTCGGCGATGGGCGGGCAGCCCGGCACCTTGATGATCGGCTTGTCGGTGATGACCTTGTTGATCGGCACCGCTGTCGTCGGGTTCGGCTTGGCGGCCTGCACGCAGCCCCAGGAGGCGCAGGAGCCCCAGGCGATCACCGCCTTGGCGTCCTTGGCCACATGCTTGAGCTTGTCGACGAAGGGTCGGCCGCCGGGCATGCAGTACATGCCGTCATTGCCCAAGGGCGGATTTCCTTCGCAGGCGAGGATGTAGTTGCCCTTGTACTTCTGGATGGTGTCCTCGAGGGCGGCCTCTGCCTGGTGGCCGGCGGCGGCCATGATGGTGTCGTCGTAGTCCAGGGAGATCAGCGACAGCACCACGTCGGAGGCGAGGGGGGCGGAGGAGCGGATAAAGGACTCGGTGCAGCAGGTGCACTCCAGGCCGTGGAGCCAGATCACCGGCATCCGAGGCTTGGTTTCCAGGGCGTGCACGATCTGGGGGACCGCCGTCGGGCCCAGCCCCATGGTGGCCGCCGTCATGCTGCAGAACTTCAGGAAGCTGCGGCGGCTGATGCCGCGCTGCCGCAACACGTCGTAGAAGGTTTCGGTCATTTCCGGTTCCTCGGTGGTTTTCCCGCGACTTCCGCTGTCCGGCCCCAGGGACAGGCACGGATTCGGACTGCCTTGAACTCAAGTTCCGTGCCAAGGCAAGAGGTCTCGCGTGAGGCTTTAAAATTCATGGACCTAGAAGAAACCAAAAAATCTTCACCGCCGCTCGGTGATAACGAAAATTGCGTTATTCCGGCGCAAGCGAAAACCATGTTTTCAGTCCGAGACCGGCATTAACTGGCTGAAAAGTATAGAAAAATAGTCTGGATTTGACGAGAATCAAGATAAATGCGGTGCGGCATGACCTGCTGCCGGCTTTTCCCTAGAATATAAGTAGGATTATGTCGACGCTTCATACTGTTTCCCGCCGCGATTACCGCTGGTGGCAGGTGCTCACTTGGGCACCCCACCGGGTGATGTTTGCGGCCGGGGCCATCCAGGGGACCCTGGCGCTCGCCGGATGGTTTCAGGACCTGCTGGCCGATTACACCGGGTGGTATCGGCCGCTGGAACTGAATATTCCCGAATCCTGGGCCCATGGATACCTGATGGTCTACGGCTTCTTCCCGTTCTTCATGTTCGGTTTCCTGATGACCGCCCTGCCCAATTGGGTGGTCCAGGAAAAGCCCACGCCCGGGAATTACGTGCCCGCGGCCGGCCTGATGTTCCTCGGGGTGACACTGTTTTACGCCGGCATGCTGCTGTTCGAGCCGCTGATCTACGTCGGCGTGGCGCTGCAACTGGGTGGCTGGCTGGTGGGACTCTCCGGGCTGGTGCGCCGGGTGCGGGCCGCGCAGGGCCAGGATCTGCGCCATCCCCTGGCGGCGATTCTCGGAATGACGGTGGGCGCCATGGGGCTGATGGTATTCAACTTCGCCATGGTCGCCCACGAGCCATGGGCGGCGCGGCTGTCGCTGTTGGCCGGTGTCTGGATGTTCCTGCTGCCGGTGTTCCTCACGGTGGCTCACCGAATGGTCCCGTTTTTCTCCAGCCGGGTGCTCTCGAACTACCGGGTGGTGCGCCCCTACTGGGCGCTGTGGGTGCTGGTGGGCGCCGCGGCGATCCACGGCACCCTGATGATCGCCGGCGTGCCCCAGTTGAGCTGGATCGCGGATCTCACGGGGTTCGCGGTCTCCCTTTACCTGGTGATTGCCTGGCGCATTGACCGCTCTTTTGAGGACCGGCTGCTGGCGGTGCTGCACCTCGCGTTCGCCTGGCTCCCGGTGGCGTTCGCGCTTTCAGCGGTTCAGACCCTGAGCGCATTCCTCGGCCATACGATCTACCTCGGCCTGGCGCCGACCCATGCCCTGGCGGTGGGGTTCTTCTCCTCCATGCTGGTCGCCATGGCCACCCGCGTCACCCTTGGGCATTCCGGGCGGCCGCTGCAGGCGGACCTGGGCACCTGGATCCTGTT
>DASTHR010000026.1:0-12469 GCA_035718105.1 Burkholderiales bacterium | reverse complement strand
TACTACATGTACCTGACCTACCCCTTCTTCGGGGTGAAGGCGCCGCTCTGGTGGGACATCAACCCCATCTCCGCCGGCATCTTCGGCATTCCCGCCGGCTTCATCGGCGTCATCGTCGGCAGCCTGATCTCCCCGGCCCCGGCCAAGGAGATCCAGGACCTGGTGGACCATGTGCGTTACCCCAACCTCGCGGGCGACATCGACACCCGCGGCGCCTGATCGCGGTTGAAGCAGCAAGCAAAGAGGCCCGCGCAAGCGGGCCTCTTTTTTTCACGTATGTCTGGGACGTGCGTTACAGGCTGCGGCTCACACCACCAGATCCTTGACCAGGTGCGCCAGATCGGTGCGCTGGGCGTCCAGAATCAGTTGCCGGGTCATGCGCGGATCGAAACGGACCAGATGCTCGATGACCTCCTTGACCTTATCCGGGTTATGGGTCGAGTGATGCGCCATGCCCAGGGCGTACCAGGCGTGGCCGTTCATGGGCTGCAGTGCCGCCGCCTCTTCCAGGGCCTTCACCGCCTCCAGGTGCTGCCCCAGGTGGGCGTGGCACATGCCCTTGCCGTACCAGGCGCGGTCCAGCGTCGGTCGCAGCCTCACCGCCTCGCCGAAGGCTTCGATGGCCGTCTCGAGTTTTCCCCGCTTTTCCTCGGCGAAGCCGAGATTGAACCAGACCGTCGCATCGCCGGGATTCAGTCGCAGGGATTCCGAAAAAAACTGCGCGGCCTCGCCCCATTGCTCCTTCAGGGCCAGCAGGAAGCCCACGCGGTTGCGCAAACCCACGTCACCGGGCTCGATGCGGATTGCCGTCCGGTACTCAACCAAGGCGGCGTCAGTGCGCCGCAGCGACTCGAACAGCCTTCCCCGGAGGTAATGGCGCCAGTACTCGAAGTTCATCACGGGCTCGACGGAAAAGGCGCATTGTGGCGGCACGCAACCCGGCGCGCAAGCGGCCCTGGCGCCGTTAGGCTAGAATTCCGGCTTCGAATTTTCCACGCCACGACAGGCCCTTGATGAACTTCGAGTTCACCCTCTTCACGATCCTGAAAGCGCTCACCGAGGTCGCCGGATTTGCCTTGCTCGGTCAGGGGGTGCTGTACCTGTTCGCGGGAGCCAGGCGGGAAACCAATTTCGCCTATCTGATGCTCAAGGCGGTGACCTCCCCGGTTTTCAAGCTGGCGCGCTTCCTGGCGCCGAAAGTGGTGCTCGACCGGCACCTCTGGATTCTGACGCCCCTGATCGTCATCGTCCTCTGGGTGGCCTTCACCTACATGAAGATCAAGGCTTTTATCGACGCCGGGGGCGCGGCCGCGCTTTGACACCCCGCGCCCGGTGGGGTATCCTGCCGCGCTTCCCAGCACCACCTGAATCCGGAGAGGTGGCCGAGTGGTCGAAGGCGCACGATTGGAAATCGTGTATACGGACAAAAGCCGTATCGAGGGTTCGAATCCCTCTCTCTCCGCCAGAAACAAAGACGCCCCCCCGTGGGGCGTCTTTGTTTCTGCGAGAGGGCATGGTCGAGCCTGCGGGTTCGGCGGGCGAGCACCGCTCGCGACTGATGTTCGAACCGGAAATGCCTCCGGCCCCGCCTGCGGTGCCTGAACAATCCGGCTCGGCGCCGGTCGAAGCTCTCACCTCCAGATGGCCGTTTCCATGCAAGTCTTGTTATAATTTGCGCCTCGCAACGCGCCCGTAGCTCAGTTGGATAGAGTACCTGGCTACGAACCAGGGGGTCGTGGGTTCAAATCCTGCCGGGCGCGCCAATAACCGAAGGGCCTGCTGAACAGCAGGCCCTTTTTGATTCCCGCCTAAAGTCCCCGCGCCCACGCCGGGCGCAGTCGCGCCGCTTCCGGGCGCTCGATGGCAGACCGTACCTGGGCCAGGAGGCGCTCCTTGTCCGCACCGAGGGTGCCTTTCAGGACGAGCCAGTTGGACGCATGGTCGCTGCGGAACACCGTGCGACGGAGCTCCAGGTCCGAGAGAAAGCGCTCCATCTCCTGGAACAGTTCCCGCTGATCCAGGGGCGCGTAATCCGGAAAGCCGCTGCGAAAGCGCGCCTCCCCCAGCGGAAAGCTGACCACCAGCGTCGCGAGGTATTCGGGCTGGGTAGCATTGATGAGCCGGGCGGAATTGGCGGCGTGCTGCAGGGTAAGCGTCCTGCCTCCAAGCCCGTTGAGAATCATCACTGAGCGCGTGATGCCGGCCTCTCCCAGCTTGTCGAGGGCCTGGCGGGTCGAATCGAAGGTCTCGCCCTTGTTGACCCGCGCCAGCACTTCGTCGTCCCCTGACTCCGCGCCCAGGTAGGCGAAGGCAAGCCCGGCGACAGACAGCTCTCGCAACTCCGTTACGGTCTTTTTCCTGAGGTTGCGGGCAAGGCAGTAGCTGGAGATGCGGCGAACTGCCGGCAGGTGTGCGCGAATCGCTTCGAGAATCGCGAGCAGGCGGCGGGTGGGAAGGACCAGCGCGTCGCCGTCCGCAAGGAACACGCGCCGCACCTCCGGGCCGAACTCCTCGCCGCAGCGGCGGATGGTCTCGAGCACCTCGGCTTCGTCCCGGGCGCGGAAGCGCTTCTGCGGTGCCGTATACATCTCGCAGAAGCTGCAGTGGTTCCAGGAGCAGCCGTCGGTGACCGGAAGGATGAGGGACTCGGCCTCGCTCGGAGGACGGAATACCGGCTCGACGTAACGTATAGGCAATTCGTGAGGCATCCGGCTGTGTTCCGATTTGCGTGTCCCGCAATTATCCCGCCCCGGGAACAGGTTGGCGAGACCCGGCAAACTCGGGCACGGGTATAATCCCGCGCGCCTGGCACACCGCGACCGGGCGTCCCCATCGTCCGCAGGAGGTTGCCGTGCAGGAGCAATGCCGCCGCATCGTCGAGGCCCGCTGGTTCGAGCGCACCATCGTGGGCCTGATTCTGGTCAACGCGCTGCTGATCGGGCTGGAGACCTCGCCCGACATCATGGCGCAACACGGACAGTGGCTGCTGCTGGGTAACCACGTGATCCTTGCCGTGTTCATCGTCGAGGCGGCGTTAAAGATCGCCGCCGTCGCGCCACGCATCGGCCGTTACTTCGGCAGCGGCTGGAACCAGTTCGACTTCGCCATCATAGTGATGTCATTCATCCCCGCGTCCGGAGAATTCGCCATGGTCGCCCGCCTGGTCAGGCTGCTGCGGGTGCTGCGGCTGGTGACCGCCATCCCGAAGCTGCGGCTAGTGGTGGCCACCCTGGTGCATTCGATTCCGAGCATGCTTCACGTCATCCTGCTGCTCGCCATCCTGTTCTACATATACGGGGTGCTGGGCTATTTCCTTTACCACCAGCATGACCCCGTGCACTGGGGCACGCTGGGGACGGCCATGCTCACCCTGTTCCAGGTGGTTACGCTGGAGGGCTGGGCGGACATCATGCGCACGGCGATGGAGGCTAAACCCTTTGCCTGGGTGTATTTCGTGAGTTTTGTGGTGATCGGGACCTTCGTGGTGATCAACCTCTTCATCGCCGTCGTCATCAACAATCTGGAGGAGACCAAGCACCATGAACTGGAGGCAATGGCGGAGGCTCCATCGCGGGAGCAGTTGCTGACGGAATTGCGCAGCACGCTCGACGCCCTGGGGCGCCTGGAAGCGCGGCTGGCGCGCAGCGAGTCGGTCGCGTCCGAGAACATCCGCGGCCGGGGCTGAGGCGGCCCAGGCCGCCCTCCGAAGCGGAGGGTTCGAATGTGCCCTTACGTCCACGAGACAAGCAAAAGGGCCCGCGAGGGGCCCTTTTGCTTGTCTGGCGGAGAGAGAGGGATTCGAACCCTCGATACAGGTTTTGGCCCGTATACTCCCTTAGCAGGGGAGCGCCTTCGACCTCTCGGCCATCTCTCCGGTAAATCTTGCGGAGGACCCACGCCCTCCGCCGGGTATTTTACTTCGGCGCCTTGTCGAGGTCGAACGCCTGGTGCAGCACCCGCACCGCGAGTTCCAGGTATTTCTCCTCGATCACCACCGAAATCTTGATTTCCGAGGTGGAGATCATCTGGATGTTGATCCCTTCCTCGGCCAGGGTGCGGAACATCTTGCTGGCGATCCCGACATGGGAGCGCATGCCCACCCCCACCACCGACACCTTGGCGATCCTGTCATCGCCCGCCACGTCGCGCGCGCCGACGTGAGGGGCCACCTGCTTCTGCAGGATCCCCATCGCCTTGGCGTAGTCACCCCGGCTAACGGTGCAGGAGAAGTCGGTCATGCCGTCGTGGCCCACGTTCTGGATGATCATGTCCACGTCGATGTTGGCGTCGCCGATGGGCCCCAGGATCTGGTAGGCGATGCCGGGACGGTCCGGAACATCGGTGATGGTGATCTTGGCCTCGTCGCGGCTGAACGCGATGCCGGAGATGATTGCTTGTTCCATTTTCCTGTCTTCCTCGAACGTGATCAGCGTGCCCTCGCCCTCTTCCTCGAAGCTCGAGAGCACCCGCAACTTGACCTTGTACTTGCCCGCGAACTCGACGGACCTGATCTGCAGCACCTTGGATCCGAGGCTTGCCATCTCCAGCATTTCCTCGAAGGTGATGGTCTTGAGGCGCCGTGCCTCGGGCACGATCCGCGGATCGGTGGTGTAGACGCCGTCCACGTCGGTGTAGATCTGGCACTCGTCGGCCTTGAGCGCCGCGGCCAGCGCAACCCCGGTGGTGTCCGATCCGCCCCGCCCCAGCGTGGTGATGTTGTTCTGTTCGTCGACACCCTGGAAGCCGGCCACCACCACGATGTAGCCCTGCTCCAGGTCGCGCCGCATCCGCGCCTCGTCGATGGCGAGGATGCGCGCCTTGGTGAAGGCACTGTCGGTGAGGATGCGCACCTGACCGCCCGTGTAGCTGCGCGCCTTCAGTCCGAGTTCCATGAGGGCCATGGCGAGCAGGCCGATGGTGACCTGTTCTCCTGTGGAAACCATCACATCCAGCTCCCGGGGATCGGGATGCGGAGAAACTTCCTTCGCCAGTGCGATGAGGCGGTTGGTTTCCCCGCTCATGGCCGAGACCACAACCACCACCTTGTGGCCCTGAGCCTGGAACTTGGCAACGCGGCGCGCGACATTCTTGATCCGCTCCGGCGAGCCCACGGATGTGCCACCGTATTTTTGAACGATGAGTGCCACTTTCTCCGACTGCCCCTTTGAAAAAGGCTGAATTTTAACAGAAATCGCGCCCGACACCATCCTGTCGCAACGCCGCTCGTGGTATGGAAACTATCATTTTGTTAGATTTTCTTGCCATCTGGATAAAAAGGCTTTACATTAGGTCTCGCGGGGCAATATGGCTCCGGAATAGGACAAGAACATGCTAATGGGTGGACCAATGACCGTGAAAGCCGCTGATAAGCTTGCCGATCCCCGGGAAATCCGGCGCAAGCTCGGGATGAACCAGCAACAGTTCTGGGGGATGATCGGGGTGACCCAGAGCGGGGGGTCAAGATATGAAAGCGGCCGCAATATGCCGCGCCCGGTGCGCGAACTGCTGCGCCTCGTGCATGTCGAGCGCCTCGATCTGGGCAAGATCCGCAAGGACGACATGCAGGTCCTGGACCTGCTGAAGGCGACTCACCCCGATCTGTACCGCAATCTCAAGAAATCGGCGCGCACCCGCAGCCGCGCCTGATGCCGGCGCCTACGGGCTCACGTTCGCCGTGAGCCCGCAGGCCCGAATTTCCGCGGCAAGCGCATCCATCCACGCGTCCGGCACGGACGCGAGACGGTCCGCCTCCGGCTGCTGGGACGGTCGCGCCAGCCCGTACAGCAGGACGCCCCGCAGAGGTATGCCGGCTTGCATGCAGCTGCGAAGAAAGCCGAGATAGGCGCCGCGTTCATCCGCCGACGGCGGGGCGCCATCCATGCTGAAGGCGCAGGTCTGAATCCAGGTCGGACACAGCGCGCTCACCGCGCGCAGGTTCTCCCGCACCTTGGAGGGATTGCCGCGCACGCCATTCACCCGCAACATCCCCTCGCGGGTGGCGCTGTCCACCTTGAACCAGACTTCGCCGTTGAGCGCGGACATGCGCCCGATCCCCTCCTGCACCGCCGGACGGTCCGCCATGCTGCCGTTGGTGATCAGCACCAGTTTCACGGCCGGGGACAGCGCCAGTTCCGCCCGCACCCGGGCGATGCGCTCGATGACGTCCCGAAACTGCGGCGAGGTGGTGGGCTCGCCGTTGCCGGAGAGCGCAATGTCCTTGAGGCGCCTCGCACCCTCCTGCACTCGCTCCCGCAGGAAACTGCCTTGCAGCACCTCCGTCAGGAAATCCCGCAACTCGCGCTCCAGAAGGTCGAGGTCTATGCGTGGCGCGGAGCCGCGCCGGAGCTGCGGCACCTGGCAGTAGATGCAGCGCCAGTTGCAGGCATTATTGGGATTGAGATTGATGCCGACGGACACTCCGCCGGCGCGGCGCGACACCACCGGATAGACATAGCGCAGGCCGGCGCTGTCCCTGCGGTGATCGGCGGGACTCAGTACCTTGCGGTCGTCAGGGGTGGATTTCCGGGAAGTCATGAAGGGTAAGCCGCGCAAGGCACGCGGGTGGCCGGTGCTATAATCCGTCGCTTTGCCATCGGGCGACGATCGCATGCTCATCACGCGCAGGCTGGAGTTTGACGCCGGCCATCGCATTCCGGGACACCACAGCCAATGCAGGCACCTGCACGGGCATCGCTACGCCATCGAAATCACCCTTTCCGGGGACATTATCACCACCGAGGGTGCCGCGGAGCAAGGCATGGTGATGGATTACTCGGAGGTGAAGCGCATCGCCGCGGAAACGCTGGTGGACGCCTGGGACCATGCCTTCCTGGTCTATGGCAGGGACGCCCCCGTGGTCGGATTCCTGCGCTCGCTTCCGGGTCACAAGACCGTGGAACTGGAGGTACCTCCCACCGCCGAGAACCTCGCCTTGATCGCGTTTCGCATCCTGGACGCGGCCTATCGGGATCGCTACGGAAACCACCTGCGGCTGGAGCGGGTGCGCCTCTACGAGACACCCAACTGCTGGGCGGATGCCCAGCGCGACAACCCCTGAATCCCGCTCAGGGATTGAACGAGATCTTCGGGTCCGCCCGACCCGGTCCCGTCGCGTCAGACCCGGCGGGCGCCGCACCGCCGCTCTCCTCCGCGGGAGCAGGCTGCCAGCCGCCGCCCAGAGCCCGGTAGAGGCCGACCACCGACGCAGCCCAGGCAAACCGCGCCGGGTCCACCGAAAGCTCGGCGGCGAGGTAGGCACGCTGCGCGTCGAGCACGGTGGTGAAGTCCGCGGCCCCGTAGAAGTAGCGCTTCTCGGCGAGCCGATAGGCCTCCCGCGCATGTGTCGCAGCCTTGACCAGCGCCTTCTGTTCCGCCTCGAAATGCTCCGTTCCGGCAAGCGCGTCCTCCACCTCCTGGAATGCCACCAGAACCGACTTGCGGTAGTTCTCCGCCAGTTCCTGCTTGCGGGCGAGTGCAATGTCGCGCTGGCCGGACAGCCGGCCACCGTCGAATATGACCCCCAGGATGTCCGCGCTCAGGGTGTAGAAGCCGGTGCTGGAGCGAAACAGCCGGGACAGCGCATCGCTCTGGTAGCCGCCGGTGCCGGTCAGGCTCACGGTCGGAAACATGGCGGCCCGGGCGGCGCCGATGTCGGCATTGGCGGCAAGCAGATCGGCCTCCGCGCGACGGATGTCGGGTCGCCGCTCCAGCAGTTCCGAAGGCAGGCCAGCGGCCACCGGCGGCAGCGGAATCGGCCGCAGCGACTGGCCCTCGACTCGAAGCTGCTCGGGAACGCGGCCCAGCAGCACCGCCAGCGCGTCCAGCGCGGCCCGCTCGCGCTCCCGCAGCGGCGGCACGGTGGCCTCGGCCGCCGCCACCACCGTGCGCTGACGCTCCACCTCCAGGGCGGACACCTTCCCCGCCCGGAACTGGGCTTCAATGAGGTCCATCAACCGCCGCGCCGAGGCCAGGTTCTGCTCGGCGGTGCGCAGCCGGTCGCGCAGCGACAGTATCAGGAAATAATTGGTGGCGACGTCCGCCACCAGAGCGATCCGCACCGCCTCCCGGTCGTAGATGCTGGCGTTCAGCACCTGCTGGCCCGACTCGGAACTGAAACGGTTCCTTCCCCAGATGTCCAGCTCGTAGCTGGCGCTGAGGGCAATGTCGTAGAACTCCTGCTTCGAGGACCCGACCCGGTCGGTGACGCCTGCCGTGGCGGGAACCGTGATCACGGGGTAGAGCCCCGAACTCGCCACCCGCGAGCGCGCCCTTGCCTGCTCGACCCTCGCCACGGCGGCTCGCAGGTCGGTGTTCTCAGCCAGCGCCGTCGCGATGAACCCGTCCAGCTCCTGCACCTGGAGGCGGCGCCACCAATCCACGTCCGGCCATGCGGCTTCCGCCTCGGGAACCGTTCCGGCCCAGTTCGCGGAGAGCTTCACCTCCGGTGTCTGGTAGGGCTCCGCCATGAAGCTGGCGCATCCCGCCAGCAGCGACGCACCAAGAATTACGGCAACGGCGGGGTATCTGCGCATGCCTACTCCGTCGCCAGCGCCACCACCGGATCGAGTTTTGCCGCGCGCCGCGCGGGCAGAAAGCCGAAAAGCAGTCCGATGATGAAGGCGCTTCCGAAGGCCAGCAGCACCGGCCACAGGGAGTAGACCACCGGCGAACCCAGGCGCTGGGCGATCCACGCCGCCGCAAGCCCGCCGGCGACCCCGACCGCCCCGCCGATGGAGCACACGACCAGGGCCTCGGTGATGAATTGCAGCATGATGTGCATCATGCGGGCGCCGGTGGCCATGCGCACACCGATCTCCCGCACCCGCTCGGTCACCGACACCAGCATGATGTTCATCACACCGATCCCGCCCACCAGCAGCGAGATGGCGGCAATGGAACCGAGCAGGATGGTGAGGGTGTTCTGGGTCTCGGTGGCGGTCTCCAGGACCGAAGCCATGTTCCGCACCTGGAAATCCTCCTTGCGGTGGCGGTCCAGCAGCAGCGCCTCGATGGCCTTCTGGGTCTCCCCGATCCGGGTCACGTCCGCAACCTGCACCGTGATGGCCTTCACGTAGTTCTTCCCGAAAAGCCGCATCCGCCCGGTGGACAGCGGCACGAAGACAACATCGTCCATGTCGCTGCCGAAGGCCGTGGCGCCCTTCGCCACCAGCACCCCGATGACCTGAAACGGCACGTTGTTGACCAGCACGTAGCGGCCGACGGGATCCTCTCCCGCGCTGAACAGGTTCGAGGCCACGGTGTGGCCAAGCACCGCCACCGGAGCAAAGCGCTCCACGTCGGCCTCGGAGAAGAAGGACCCGCGGGCCAGCGGCCAGCTGCGCGCCCGGGCGTAATCCTGGGTCGTTCCGTTGCCGTTGGTGACGTAGTCGTTGTCGCCGAAGCGGACCGTCACGGCCCGAGTGAACTCCGGCACCGAGGCGCTCACGTTCGGCAGGTTGGCGATTGCATCCGCGTCCGGCGCCACCAGAGAGGCGATCTCGTCCCGCAGGCGGATGTTCTTGGCGCCCGGCCGCACCACCAGCAGGTCGGTGCCCATGGCCTGGATGCGGGACAGCACCTGCTGCTTGCTGCCGTCACCCAGCGCAATCATCGCCACCACCGATCCCACCCCGATGATGATGCCGAGCAGGGTGAGGACGGTGCGGAACAGGTTGGTGCGAAGCGAGCGCAATGCCATCTTGACCGCCTCGGCCACCTCCGGAAGGAAGCGCTCGCCGTTCTTCGGGAACGGCGGCGCCGGCGGCGCGCAATGGATGCGTGGCTTGGGTCCGGTATCGGACACGATCAGCCCGTCCTTGATCTGGATCGCCCGCTCCGCCTGCGCCGCGAGTCCCGGGTCATGGGTGATCAGTATGATCGTGTGCCCCTGCCGGTGCAGCTCGTGGAGCCGCGCCATGACCTCCGCGCCGCTCTTGCTGTCCAGCGCGCCGGTGGGCTCGTCGGCGAGAATCACCCGCCCGCCGTTCATCAGCGCCCGGGCTATGGACACCCGCTGCTGCTGTCCGCCGGAGAGCTGGGTGGGGCGGTGATCCAGCCGGTCGCCGAGCCCGAACTGCGCCAGCAGCCTGCGCGCTCGCTCAATGCGCTGTTCCTGCGGCACACCCGCGTAGACGGCCGGAATCTCCACGTTCTCGGTGGCGGTCTCGGTGGCGATCAGGTTGTAGCGCTGAAAGATGAAGCCGAACGCGGAGCTGCGCAGATCGGCGAGGCTGTCCGAGTCCAGTTCCGAGATGTCCCGGCCGCCGAAAAAATACTTGCCGGTGGAGGGCCTGTCCAGGCAGCCGAGGATGTTCATCAGCGTGGTCTTGCCCGAGCCGGACTGTCCCATGAGCGCGACGAACTCGCCCTCGTGTATGGTCAGGGAGATGCCGTGCAGCACCTCCACCGCGAGGCCGCCGCTCTCGTAGGTCTTGGTGAGGTCGCGCAGCTCGATCAGCGGCTGCCGGACGTTGCCACCGCTCATAGCCGCGGCGTCCTCAGCGGATCGCGGGACTTGGATTTGTCCTTGCCGTTGGTCTCGATGCCCACCACCACGCTGTCGCCTTCCGCCAGGCCGCTCAGCACCTCGCTCATGAGGCGGTTGGAGACGCCCACGGTGACCGGCCGTTCTTCGACCGCCTCCCCCTTCAGCACCTTCACGGTATAAGCCCGCTCCTTGCGCCTGGACTCCCCGCCCTTGGCGGATCCCGCGCCGGCCTTTTTCTTCTCCACCGCTGGCGTGGTCTGCGCGGCGGCATCCTCGGGCGCCTTGGCCTTTTTCGCCGGCTGCAACGCCGCGGTGGGCACGAGCAGCGCGTTCTCGGCGCGCGCCAGCACGAAATAAACCTGCGCGCTCATCTGCGGCTTGAGCGTCTGGTCCGGATTCTGGGTGTCGAACAGGACGTTGTAGAGAATGACGTTGTTGATGGACTCCGGTGTCGGCATCACTTGGCGCACCGCGCCGGTCCAGCGGCGCTCGGGAAGGCCGAGGGTGTTGAAATACGCCGGCATGCCCTCCCTGATCTTGGGCACGTCAGCCTCGGACACCTGCGCCCAGACCGTCATCGTTCCCAGGTCCGCGATGCGCAGGATGACGGGCGCCTGCTGGCTCGCCACCAGCGTCTGGCCCTGCCGGGCGGTGACAGAGACCACGGTGCCCGACATGGGCGCGAAGATCTTCGTGTAGCGCAGGTTGGCCTCGTCCGCCTCCAGGCGCGACTGGGCCTCCAGGATCTGGGCCCGCACCGCCTCCACCTGCGCCGATGCCTGCTCCTCCGCCGCGCGGCTCTGCTGGAGCCCTTCCTCGCTGACGGCCTGATCGGCGATGAGCTGCCGGTTGCGGGCATGGATCTCCCCCGCGAGCCGCTGCTGCGCAATGCGTTCCGACAGCTGGGCCTGGAGCAGCTTGATGTTGGCCTTCGCCTCCTCCACCCGGGCCACAAACAGCGTGGGATCGATTTCCGCGATCAGGTCGCCCTGATTTACACGGGCGCCGACGTCCACCAGCAGCTTCTTGAGCTGGCCGGTGACCTGGGTCCCGACATCCACATACTGGAACGGCTGCAGGGCGCCCAGCGCCGAAACCGTGTCCTCGATGTTCCCGCGTTCCACAGTGGCCGTGACATAGCGCTCGGCCCCGGCTTCACGCCGATTGCCAAACCACGCGGCGACGCCGGCGGCGATCAACAGGGCCAGTACGGCCCAGGGTGCGATGCGTTTCATGTCGGGTTAAGGCTCCCTTGAACAGGTCTGCCAACGCACCACAAGGCGCCGGCACACCTTCCCCTATTCCGGGGAATCTGAAGCCATTATAGCGAGAAAACAAGGCGATGCGTGGGCTCATTGAAGCCGCAGGGAACATTGCGTAACGGTGCAACATCCGCCTGCGCGGTACCCGTGACGCAACGCAAAAACCACAACTGCGTCAGGGCTGATGCTATTCTCATGACAAATGGGCATTCAGCGGGACGCATCCGAGGCTTCGCGCCAACCCGGCGACCACCGGGATGCGCTGGACTCGCTGAACCGCGACCTGTCGCTGCAGGAAAAGCTTTCGGGCACCCACAAGGCGGTTCAGGCCCACCTGCCGTTCGTCGCGCGCATCGCTGTGGCGCTCTACGACCCCAAAACCGCGCTGCTCAAGAGCTACCTGCACAGCAGCGGCGACGGGGACCCCCTGCCCCATTACGAGACCCATCTCGGCGATGCCCCCTCCCTGGCCCGCATCCTCGAGGAGAAACGCCCGCGGGTGATCAATCACCCCCTCACTTTCGAGCGCCCCTCCCATGAGCACAGGAACCGGCTCGGCCGCCGCGGCTATGCCGCCAGCTACACCCTGCCCATGTACTACAACGGCGTGTTCTTCGGCTTCGTGTTCTTCAACTCCCACGAGGCCGGCGTCTTCAGCGAAACCGTGCTGCAGCAGCTCGACGTCTTCGGTCACATGATCTCGCTGATGGTGATCAACGAG
>DASTHR010000025.1:0-5637 GCA_035718105.1 Burkholderiales bacterium | reverse complement strand
CGAGCCGAGGTAGACCCGGGTGTCGATGCCGAGGCGGTTGGGGAAGTTGCGGGTGGAGGTGGACATGGCGGTGGAGCCCTTGCGGATCTGCGCCTGGTTGCCCATGCACAGCGAGCAGCCGGGCATCTCCATGCGCGCGCCGGACTTGCCCAGCACCGAGTAGTAGCCCTCCTCGTTGAGGATCATGGCGTCCATCTTGGTGGGCGGCGCGATCCAGAGCCGGGTCGGGATGTCGCTCTTGCCGTCCAGCACCTTGCCGGCAGCGCGGAAGTGGCCGATGTTGGTCATGCAGGAGCCGATGAACACCTCGTCGATCTTGTCTCCCGCCACCTCGGACAGCAGCTTAACGTCGTCCGGGTCGTTGGGGCAGGCGACGATGGGCTCCTTCACGTCCGCGAGATCTATCTCGATCACCGCGGCGTAATCGGCGTCGGCGTCCGGCGCCAGCAGCTTCCCGTCGGCGATCCAGGACTCCATGGCCTTGATGCGCCGGGAGAGGGAGCGCTTGTCCTCGTAGCCGTTGGCGATCATCCACTTCATCAGGGTGATGTTGGAGCGCATGTACTCCGTGATGGGCTCCTTGGCGAGGAGCACGGTGCAGCCGGCGGCGGAGCGCTCGGCGGAGGCGTCGGAGAGCTCGAACGCCTGCTCGACTTTCAGATCGGGCAGGCCCTCGATTTCCAGGATGCGGCCGGAAAAGACGTTCTTCTTGCCCTTTTTCTCCACGGTGAGCAGGCCCTGCTTGATGGCGTAGTAGGGAATCGCGTTCACCAGGTCGCGCAGCGTGATGCCGGGCTGCATCCTGCCCTTGAAGCGCACCAGCACCGACTCCGGCATGTCCAGGGGCATGACGCCGGTGGCGGCGGCGAAGGCCACCAGCCCCGAGCCCGCCGGGAAGCTGATGCCGATGGGGAAGCGGGTGTGGGAATCGCCGCCGGTGCCCACGGTGTCGGGGAGCAGCAGGCGGTTGAGCCAGGAGTGGATCACGCCGTCGCCGGGGCGCAGCGCCACCCCGCCGCGGGTCGAGATGAAGCCCGGCAGCTCGCGGTGCATCTTCACGTCCACCAGCTTGGGATAGGCGGCGGTGTGGCAGAAGGACTGCATCACCATGTCGGCGGAGAAGCCGAGGCAGGCGAGGTCCTTCAGCTCGTCCCGGGTCATGGGCCCGGTCGTGTCCTGGGAGCCCACGGTGGTCATGCGCGGCTCGCAGTAGGTGCCGGGGCGGATGCCCTTCCCCTCCGCCAGGCCGCAGGCGCGGCCCACCATCTTCTGCGCCAGGGTGTAGCCCTTGCCGGTCTCCTTCGGCGCCTGGGGCATGCGGAACAGCGTGGAGGGGCCGAGGCCCAGGGCCTCCCGGGCGCGGGTGGTGAGGCCGCGGCCGATGATCAGGGGGATGCGGCCGCCGGCGCGCACCTCGTCCAGCAGCACCTCGGTCTTGAGCTTGAACTCGGCGATCACCTGGCCGTTCTTGAGGGCCTTGCCCTCGTAGGGGCGCAGCTCGACGACGTCGCCCATCTCCATCTTCGAGACGTCCAGCTCGATGGGCAGCGCGCCCGCGTCCTCCTGGGTGTTGAAGAAGATGGGGGCGATCTTGCCGCCCAGGCACACGCCGCCGAAGCGCTTGTTGGGCACGAAGGGGATGTCCTCGCCGGTCCACCACAGCACGGAGTTGGTGGCGGACTTGCGCGAGGAGCCGGTGCCCACCACGTCGCCCACGTAGGCCACGGGATGGCCCTTGGCCTTGAGCTTCTCCAGCTGCTTCATGGGGCCGAGCTTGCCGGCCTCGTCGGGCTCGATGCCCGGGCGCGGGTTCTTCAGCATCGCCAGCGCGTGCAGCGGGATGTCGGGGCGCGACCAGGCATCCGGCGCCGGAGACAGGTCGTCGGTGTTGGTCTCGCCCGAGACCTTGAACACGGTGACGGTGAGGGACTTGGGCACCTCGGGGCGGGAGGTGAACCACTCCGCGTCGGCCCAGGACTGCGTCACCGCCTTGGCGTTGGCGTTGCCCGCCTTGGCCTTCTCCGCCACGTCGTGGAAGTAATCGAACATGAGCAGCGTGCCCTTGAGCGCCTGGGCCGCCGCCTTGCCCACCTGGGCGTCGTCCAGCAGGTCGATCAGGGGCTTCACGTTGTAGCCGCCCAGCATGGTGCCCAGCAGCTCGGTGGCCTTCTCGCGGGAGACCAGCGCGCACTTCTCCTCGCCCTTCGCGAGCTTCGCCAGGAACGCTGCCTTCACCTTGGCGGCGTCGTCCACCCCCGCCGGCACGCGGTTCACCAGAAGGTCGAGCAGGAACTGCTCCTCGCCCTTGGGCGGGTTCGTCAGCAGGGCGGCGAGCTCCTCGGTCTGCTTCGCGGTCAGCGGCAGCGCGGGGATGCCGAGGGCGGCGCGTTCGGCGGCGTGCTTGCGGTAGGCTTCCAGCATCGGTCGGTCCTCTGGTGGCGGGTTGGCGGGGTGCGTCGCAGGTCCGGGGAACCCGGTGCTGCGCCGCAAGTCTTATATATGATATCTGACCTTCCAGACCTTCGCAAATAACCATTCAAATCATGTGGTTCCTCTTGGCCCGCAAGCCCTGCTGCAACGCGACGGAGGAATATTCGGACTAGACTGCACTACGTCGGGAGCCGGCGTCCACCCCGGCGTTCCCATGGCTTTGTGATGCACGCCCCGTAACCAAGGAGACCAACAATGAGCCGCTCGCTGTTCAACACCCTCCAGGAGTTCCAACCCGCCGCCGGCCGCAAGGGCCGCTTCTACTCCCTCCCCGCCCTCGAGCAGGCCGGCGTAGGGAGGATTTCCCGCCTGCCGGTCTCGATCCGCATCGTGCTGGAGTCGGTGCTGCGCAACTGCGACGGCAGGAAGGTGACCGAGGAGCATGTGCGCCAGTTGGCGAACTGGCGCCCGGACGCGCGGCGGGTGGACGAGATTCCCTTCGTGGTGGCGCGGGTGGTGCTGCAGGACTTCACCGGCGTGCCGCTGCTGGCCGACCTCGCGGCAATGCGCAACGTGGCGGAGAATCTGGGCCGCAACCCCAAGCTGATCGAGCCTCTGGTGCCGGTGGACCTGGTGGTGGACCACTCGGTGCAGATCGACCACTACGGGACCCCGGAAGCGCTGGCGGAGAACATGAAGCTGGAGTTCCAGAGGAACGGCGAGCGCTACCAGTTCATGAAATGGGGCATGCAGGCCTTCGACACGTTCAAGGTGGTGCCCCCGGGCATCGGCATCGTCCACCAGGTGAACCTGGAATACCTGGCGCGGGGCGTGCATCGCAGGAACGGGGTCTACTACCCCGACACCCTGGTGGGCACCGATTCCCATACCACCATGATCAACGGCATCGGCGTGGTGGGCTGGGGCGTGGGCGGCATCGAGGCCGAGGCCGGAATGCTGGGCCAGCCGGTGTACTTCCTCACCCCGGACGTGGTGGGCGTGAACCTGAAGGGCAGGCTGCGGTGGGGCGTGACCGCCACCGACCTGGTGCTCACCCTCACCGAGATGCTGCGCAAGGCCAAGGTGGTAGGCAAGTTCGTGGAGTTCTTCGGCGAGGGCACCGCCGGGCTGCCGCTCTACGACCGCGCCACCATCGCCAACATGGCCCCGGAATATGGCGCCACCATGGGCTTTTTTCCGGTCGACGAGAAGACGGTGGGTTACCTGCGGGACACGGGGCGCAGCGCCGAGGAGCTCTCCGCCTTCGAGGCCTACTTCAAGGCCCAGGGCCTGTTCGGCATTCCCCGGGCCGGAGAGATCGATTACAGCGCGGTGCTGGAACTGGACCTCGACCAGGTGGAGCCCTCCCTCGCTGGACCGAAGCGCCCCCAGGACCGGATCCAGATAGGGCATGTGAAGAGCCGGTTCACGGAGCTGTTCTCTGAACCGGTGGCCGCCAATGGCTACGGCAAGCCCCACGCCGAACTGCACCGGCGCCATGCCACCAAGCTCGGCGCGTTCAGCGGCGGCGTGAGCGTGCCGGTGTCGGGCGGCGGATCCCAGGAGGCCGAGTCGCTGGCAAACGGCGCCCCGGCGGACGTGCTGGAGATGGTGGACAATCGCCCCACGCCCGACTCGGTGCTGGAGTCGCCGGAGGAGTCCTCCACCGGATACGTGAACCTCGCCCACGGCGATGTGCTGATCGCGGCCATCACCTCCTGCACCAACACGTCCAACCCCGGAGTGCTGGTGGCGGCGGGCATCCTGGCGAAGAAGGCGGTGGAGCGCGGCCTGAGCGTGAAGCGCCACATCAAGACCTCGCTGGCGCCCGGCTCGCGCGTGGTCACCGAGTACCTGAAGAACGCGGGACTGCTACCGTACCTGGAGCAACTGGGCTTCAACGTGGCGGCCTACGGCTGCACCACCTGCATCGGCAACGCCGGCCCCCTCGATCCGCATCTCGAGGACAGCATCACGCGCAACGACCTGGTGTGCTGCGCCGTGCTCTCCGGGAACCGCAACTTCGAGGCCCGCATCCACGCCAACATCAAGGCCAACTTCCTGGCCTCCCCGCCCCTGGTGGTGGCCTACGCCATCGCCGGCACGGTGCTGCGGGACCTGATGACCGAGCCCCTGGGCAGCGGCAGCGACGGCAAGCCGGTGTTCATCGGCGACCTCTGGCCCACTCCGCAGGAGGTGGCGGACGCCCTGCGCTTCGCCACCGATCCGAAGACCTTCCGCAGGCTCTACGGCGATTTCACCAAGGGGCACGCGCTGTGGAACGGCGTGCCGGCGCCGGCGGGCCAGGTCTACAACTGGCCGCAGTCAACCTACATCGCCGAGCCGCCCTTCTTCCGGGAGTTCCGCATGGCGCCCGGAGCGGTGGCCGTCATCCGCGGCGCCCGGGCCCTGCTGCTGCTGGGGGACTCGGTGACCACTGACCACATCTCTCCGGCGGGATCCTTCACCGAGACGACGCCCGCTGGCCGCTTCCTGCTCTCGCAGGGGGTGGCAAAGCAGGATTTCAACTCCTACGGATCGCGCCGCGGCCACCACGAGGTGATGATGCGCGGCACCTTCGCCAATGTGCGCATCCGCAACCTGATGCTGCCGCCGAAGGCGGACGGCTCGCGGGTCGAGGGCGGCTACACGCTTCTCGACGGCAGGCAGACCACGGTGTACGAGGCGGCCATGGAGTATGTGCGCCGCGGCATTCCCACCTTGGTGTTCGCCGGGGAGGAGTACGGCACCGGCTCGTCCCGGGACTGGGCTGCCAAGGGCACCCAGTTGCTGGGCATCAAGGCAGTGATCGCCCGCAGTTTCGAGCGCATCCACCGCTCCAACCTGGTGGGCATGGGCGTGCTGCCGCTGCAGTTCAAGGACGGAGACTCCGCCGAGAGCCTGGGCATCCGCGGCGACGAGAGCTTCGACATCGTGGGCGTGGACGAGGGACTGCGGCCACAGCAGGACCTGACCCTGGGCATCACCCGTCCCGACGGCAGCCGCCGCGAGATCAAGGTGCTGTGCCGGATAGACACGCCGATCGAGGTGGACTACTACCACCACGGCGGCATCCTGCCTTACGTGCTGCGGCAGTTGATGGCCAAAGCCCAGGCCTGAGGCAGGCGCCCAGGGTGCAGCCTCTCCCCCGCCGGGACGCGGAGGGACAGGGGTGATTTCATTTCCGAGTCCGCCATGAACCATCAG
>DASTHR010000024.1:0-5981 GCA_035718105.1 Burkholderiales bacterium | reverse complement strand
CGGGGAGCGAACTTCACCACGGGAATGAAGGCCCTGCGAGGCGCCCCGCTCGCCTGCCGTCGCGCCAGCGAAAGCGGAAGCCCGGGAGCGCAGGTCCGGCTTCAGGCGGACAACAACCCCTCATGTCCGCATGAATGCGGTACTACCGTCCCCCCCTGGCCGCAACCCAATCCAGAAGGTTCGGCAGCCGCGGTGGCGCGGCAGCCCAGCCCACCGCAACCCCGGCGGCATTAGCCACGGCATCCACCGCGCTGGGATCGCGATAGCCCGTCATTCCCTGCAGCCACTCGAGGATCGCGCCCAGAGCCGCAAAACCCAACGCCAGCCCGGTCCGCGCGCCGGTTCCCGCGTGAAGCTGCGCGTGCCAGTGCATCAGCACGAAGTAGGCAACGAGATGGTGCAGCTTGTCGCCATGCACGAAACCCGCCTCCGGTGCTCGCGGGGTGAGCGACAACACCACGACGGCGAGCACCAGCCCGACGCCCACGACAATCCAGACCCGCCGCCAAACCGCCATCAGTTCCGATCACCTCCGGATCGGGCGAGGAAATCCGCGTAGGCGTGGCGGATGCCCTCGGGCAGCGCGACGCGCGGGCGCCAGCCGAGCGCGCTCAGGCGGCTGACGTCCATGAGCTTGCGGGGGGTGCCGTCTGGCCTGGAGCGGTCCCAGGCGAGTTCGCCGGGGAAGCCCACGGCGTCCTTCACGAGTTCGGCCAGCTCGCGGATGCTTAGGTCCTCGCCGCAGCCGATGTTCACCAGCGGCGGCTGGAAAGTGCCGGGCAGGTGGCAGGCGGCAGCCTCGCCCAGCAGGCGGTCGAAGGCCGGCTCCGGCAGGGTCATCAGGAACACGCAGGCGTCGGCCATGTCGTCGCTGTGCAGGAACTCGCGCTTGGGGGTGCCGCTGCCCCACACCACCGCCTCGCGCTCGCCCCGCACCTTCGCCTCATGGAACTTGCGGATCAGCGCGGGCAGCACGTGGGAGTTCTGCAGATCGTAGTGGTCGCCGGGACCGTAGAGATTGGTGGGCATGGCGGCGAGGAAGCGGGTGCCATACTGCCGGTTGTAGGACCAGCACATCTCGATGCCGGCGATCTTGGCCACGGCATAGGGACGGTTGGTGGCCTCCAGCGGGCCGGTGAGGAGGTATTCCTCCTTCATGGGCTGCGGGCAGTCCCGGGGATAGATGCAGGAGGAGCCCAGGAACAGGAGGCGCTTCACGCCGGCGCGCCAGGCCTCGTGGATCACGTTGGTCTGGATCGCGAGGTTGTCGCGGATGAAATCCGCCGGGTAGGAACTGTTGGCGAGGATGCCACCCACCCTCGCGGCGGCGAGGAACACGTACTGCGGCTTCTCGTCCGCGAAGAAGGTGCGCACCGCCGCCTGGTCGGCGAGGTCGAGCTCGGCGTGGGCGCGGGTGACGAGGTTGCCGAACCCCGCTGCCCTCAGGCGTCGCACAATGGCGGAGCCGGCCAGGCCGCGATGGCCGGCGACGTAGATGCGGGACTCCGGATTCAAGGCGTTACTCGTGATAGTCGTACGGCCGGTGGCCGTGGCGCTTGACCAGTTCGTCGCGCTCGGCGGACCTGAGGTCCTCGCGCACCATTTCGGCGACCAGCTCGGGGAAGCTCACTTTGGGGTTCCAGCCCAGCTTAGCCTTGGCCCTGGCGGGGTCGCCGAGCAGGGTTTCGACTTCGGTGGGGCGGAAGTAGCGCGGATCCACCCGCACCACCACCTGCCCCGGCTTGAGGGGCGAACTCTCGGCGGCCACGGATTCGACGATTCCGGTCTCCTCCACCGCGTTTCCCTGCCAGCGCAGGCGCATGCCCAGCTCGGCGGCGGCGGCGTCCACGAACTCGCGCACCGAGTGCTGCTCGCCGGTGGCAATCACGAAGTCCTCGGCAGCGTCCTGCTGCAGCATGAGCCACATGGCCTCCACGTAGTCGCGGGCGTGGCCCCAGTCGCGCAGCGCGTTCAGGTTGCCGAGATAGAGGCAGTCCTGCAGGCCCAGGCGGATGCGGGCCAGCGCGCGGGTGATCTTGCGGGTGACAAAGGTCTCGCCGCGGATGGGAGACTCGTGGTTGAACAGGATGCCGTTGCAGGCGTACATGTTGTAGGCCTCGCGGTAGTTCACGGTGATCCAGTAGGCGTAGAGCTTGGCTGCGGCGTAGGGCGAGCGTGGGTAGAAGGGGGTGGTCTCCCTCTGCGGCACCTCCTGCACCAGGCCATAGAGCTCGGAGGTGGACGCCTGGTAGAAGCGGGTCCTGTCCCCCAGGCCCAGGATGCGGATCGCCTCCAGCAGCCGCAGCGTGCCCAGGGCGTCGGAATTGGCGGTGTATTCCGGCTCCTCGAAGGACACCGCGACGTGGCTCTGGGCGGCGAGGTTGTACACCTCGTCCGGGCGCACCTTGCCGACCACGTGGATCAGGCTGGAGGAGTCGGTCATGTCCCCGTAGTGCAGGATGAAGCGCGCGTCGCGCACATGGGGGTCCTGGTACAGGTGGTCAATGCGGTCGGTGTTGAACAGCGAGGTGCGGCGCTTGATGCCGTGGACGATGTAACCCCTGGCGAGAAGCAATTCGGCGAGGTAGGCGCCGTCCTGGCCGGTGATGCCGGTAATTAATGCGGTCTTGGTCATGGTGCGTGGTTCGCGATCCGTTGATCATTAAGGGCTGTGAATGGAGACTGGCGATTGGGAGCGTACCCGCGCCGGCCCGTCTTCATCGGAACGAGTGCCGACGCAGCCCGGCCGATGCCGGACCTGCGCAGGGAAACGCGCGAATCGCGGATCACCATGGATGCTTCTGCTCCCAGGACCAGGCGTGGTCGATGATGGTTTCCAGGTCGGCATAGCGCGGCGTCCAGCCAAGCCCGGCGCGGGCACGGGCGCTGTCGGCCACGAGCTGCGCGGGGTCTCCGGCGCGGCGCGGGCTGACCGTCACCGCGATGGGGCGGCCCGTGACGCGTCGGGCAGCCTCGATCACCTCGCGCACCGAAAAGCCGGTGCCGTTGCCGAGATTGAAGGCGAGGCTGCGCTCCTCCGCCATCAGGCGGTCGAGGGCCAGGAGGTGAGCCTCGCACAGGTCCACGATGTGGATGTAATCGCGGACGCAGGTGCCGTCGGGCGTGGGGTAGTCGTCGCCGAAGACGCCGATGTGGGGGCGGCGCCCGGAAGCGGCCTGCAGCACCAGCGGGATGAGGTGGGTTTCCGGATCATGGCGTTCACCGAGCTCGCCCTCGGGATCGGCGCCGGCGGCGTTGAAATAGCGCAGGCAGGCGGCCCTGAGGCCGTAGGCGCGCCCGTAGTCCGCCAGCGCCTGCTCCACCATCCACTTGCTGCGGCCATAGGGATTCACCGGTCGCTGGGGATGGTCCTCGGCGATGAGCGGCGTCACCGGCTCGCCGAATATGGCGGCGGTGGAGGAGAAGATGAAGCGCTTCACGCCCGCCGCCATCATGGCGTCCAGCAGAGTGAGGGTGTTGCTGAAGTTGTTGGCGTAGTACTTGGCCGGCGCGCTGACCGACTCCCCCACCTGGATGAAGGACGCGAAGTGCATGACTGCCTCGAAGCGCCGGGAGGCGAACAGCCGGTCCAGGGCGGCGCGGTCGGCGAGGGTGCCCTGCACGAACTCGCCCCGCACCACGGCGTCGCGGTAGCCCGTGGAGAGGTCGTCCAGGGTCACCACGGCGTGGCCGCGGGCGTGGAGCAGCTTCACCATGTGGGAGCCGATGTAACCGGCGCCGCCTACGACAAGCACGTTCATAGGTTCAAGGGCAAGGTTCAAGTGAGCATAACGGAATCCGGGGAGCGGTCGCCCGGATTGGGCTGCCCTTCGCCCGGGCTTCGGCTACTCGCACCTTGAGCCTTAAACCTGAATTCAATCCGTCCGCCCATATTGGTCGTCAAAGCGCTCGATGTCGTCCTCGCCGACATACTCGCCCACCTGCACCTCGATGATCTGCAGTGGAACCTTGCCGCGATTCTCCAGGCGGTGCTTCACGCCGATGGGAATGTAGGTGCTTTCGTTCTTGGCGACGATTTCGACCGCCTCGCCGCGGGTGACGGTGGCGGTGCCGGAAACCACCACCCAGTGCTCGGAGCGGTGCTGGTGCCGCTGCAGGGAGAGCCGGGCGCCGGGCCGGACCTCGATGCGCTTGATCTTGAACTTCTCGCTCTCGTCGTCGAGCACGGTATAGCTGCCCCAGGGCCTCTGGGAGGTCACGTGCTCGATGTGCTCGGTGGACTTGCGAGCGGCGAGGGCGTCCACCACCTCCCGCACGCGCTGGCTTTCGCCGCGGCGCGAGATCAGGATCGCGTCCGGGGTCTCGACGATGCAAAGGTCCTCGAGGCCGATGGCGGCGATGAGGCGCTTGCCCCCGCGGATCAGGGTATTGGCGCAATCCAGCGCCAGCACGTTGCCCTGGAAGGCGTTGCCCCGCTCGTCCTTATCGGCGATGTCGTGGATCGCGTCCCAGCTGCCCACGTCGGACCAGCCGATGTCGCAGGGGACCAGCACGACATTGTCGGTCTTCTCCAGCACCCCGTAGTCGATGGACACGGAGGGCATCTCCGGAAAATGCGCCTTCATGGCTGCCGCGGCGTCTCCGCCCTGCTTCCAGGCCGCCCGCAGTTCGGCCAGCACGCGGGCGACCTCCGGCAGGTGCCGCTCGATCTCCGCCAGGATCACGGAGGCGCGCCACACGAACATGCCGGAGTTCCAGTAGTAGCCGCCCTCGGCAAGGAAGCGCTCGGCAGTGGGCAGGTTCGGCTTCTCGATGAATCGCTCCACCGGCAGCGCCGGGCCGCTCCCGGCCCCGGCCTTGATGTAGCCGAAGCCGGTTTCCGGGCGATCGGGACGCAGTCCGAAGGTCACCAGCCGCCCCGCCGCCGCCGCGTCAACCGCGCTGCCGAGGGCGCGCTGGAAGGCGGGCACGTCGCGGATGACGTGGTCCGCGGGCAGCACCACCATCACCGGGTCGGCGCCCTCGTCGAGCAGCAGCGCCGCCGCCACCGCAATGGCCGGCGCGGTATTGCGCCCCACCGGCTCCAGCAGGGTGCGGAAAGGCAGGAGCGTGTGGTAGGCCTCCCCGCGGGCGTGGCCCTCGTTGGTCACCACCATCACCTGGTTCGGCTCGATCAGCGGCCGCAGGCGCTCGACCGTCTCTTCCAGCAGGCTGCGCTCGCCATTGAGCCGCAGGAACTGCTTGGGAAGCTGCTGGCGGGACAGCGGCCAGAGCCGGGTGCCACTGCCTCCGGCCAGAATCACAGCGCGAACTGAATCCATAGTGTCTTGCCTGGCATTGAGGTGGGGAAAGTTGCGTGGCGCAGGGGCAGGGCGCCGCGCAAGGCTCGGCATGCTATCACACGGCGGATGCGGGCGAAATCGGCCGTCCGTCGGCCTTCCGGCCACCGACTTGAGACATAGTTGATATACATCAACCGATGTTGATGATTTGTCCCCATGGATGCAGGAAAATCCCCATACTTGGGGTATTATCGGGGGATATAACCCATAACATAGTTGTGGTTTAATTGCAGCCGCTTGCGGGCACAAAGATGATTTCTCATTCAGGACAGCGGCTTGAGGCGAGCTTCCGGCGTTAACCCCGCCAGCGGCACGGAACGTGCTCTGGCTAGGACGTACCAATCTCTTATCGAACGGCGTCTGGCAGATAAACATTAAAAGACTGGGGGAACCATGGCAGCCGTATGGAGACCATGCTGCAGGCGGGTCTTGATCATCGAGGATGAAGAAGTCCTCGCCGACAACATCGCCATCTTTCTGAAGGCCGGTGGTGCCGAGGTGGCAATCGCCAACTCCGGGGAACAGGCCCTGGCGCACCTGGACCACTTCGCCCCGCAATGCGTGATCGTGGATTTCAACCTTCCCGGCATGAACGGGCTGGAAACCCTGCGCCGCATTCGCGAGCGGTTCCCTGAGGCTTTCTGCATCCTGACCACCGGCCAGGGGTCCGAGTCGGTT